>JADZBR010000161.1 GCA_020852035.1 Caulobacteraceae bacterium | reverse complement strand
TCCTCGAGGATCTCGATCTGGCGGCGCGCCTCGTACTCGATGGCCTGCTGCATGAAGCGGAACGAATTGACGTTCTTGATCTCGCAACGGGTGCCGAGGTGGCTGAAGTCCATCGTCTCGCGGAACTTCTCGTAGTCGCCGGGGCGGCAGACCGAGACGTTCACGTCGGCCCGCAGGTTGCCCTTCTCCATGTCCCCGTCGCAGGTGCCGAGGTAGATCAGGATCGTGCGGACCTTCTTCACATAGGCCACCGCCTCTTCCGACGAGCGCAGGTCCGGCTTCGAAACGATCTCCATGAGCGCCGTTCCCGCGCGGTTCAGGTCCACGTAGGTGGCGTTGGGGTCCATGTCGTGGATCGACTTGCCGGCGTCCTGCTCCAGGTGCAGGCGCTCGACGCCGACCACGAAGTTCGTGCCGTCGTCGCGCTCGACGATCACTTCGCCCTCGCCCACCACCGGGTGCAGGTACTGGCTGATCTGATAGCCCTGCGGCAGATCGGGGAAGAAGTAGTTCTTGCGGTCGAAGCGCGAGACCTCATTGATCTGAGCCTTCAGGACGAGGCCCGATTTCACCGCCTGCTCGACGCAGTGGCGGTTGATCACCGGCAGCATGCCCGGCATGGCCGCGTCGACCAGGCTGACCTGCGTGTTGGGCTCCGCGCCGAAGCCCACCGCCGCCCCGGAGAAGAGCTTGGCGTTGGAGGCGACCTGGGCGTGGATCTCCAGCCCCAGCACGATTTCCCAGGGGCCGGTACGGCCTTGCAGCAGTTTCGAGGTTTCGCTTGTCATGCGGATTACCTAGCTTGCGCGCGCGACCGGCGGAAGGTCCGGCGTCCGAGAAGAGAAAAGCAAGACCCATGAAGCCCATCGCCCTCGCCGTGCTCGCCGCCCTGGCCGCCGCGCCCGCCGCCTACGCCGCCGCCGCGGCCCCCTCGGTGGACAAGACCCCGCTCGCCGACCTGCTGGCCAACCCGGCGACCAAGCCGATCGTCGACAAGTACCTGCCGGGCCTGGCCGCCCACCCCAACTACGGGATGGTCAAGGGCATGACGGTGAAGCAGCTCTCCGCCTTCCCGCAGGCCCAGCTGACGCCGGAAAAGGTGGCGGCCATGCAGGCGGAGTTCGCGAAGCTGAAGTAGACGCCTCAATCCTTCTCCCCTTGCGGGAGAAGGTGGCCGGCGAAGCCGGTCGGATGAGGGGTTGAAGATCCTCTCCGCCGCGAAAGCGGATCGACCGGTGGAAGCTAAAGGTTCTGAGAGACCCCTCATCCGGCGCTTCGCGGATGGTCTTCTCCCGCAGGGGGAGAAGGATCGCGATCACCACCACTTCTCCGGCCGCGCCGTGAAGTTCGCCGCCTTTTCGATGGCGCCGCCGAGGGAGAACAGCGTCCCCTCGTCCAGCGCCCGGCCGATCAGCTGTAGCCCCAGCGGCAGGCCGTTGGCGTCGAGCCCGGCCGGCACGCTCATGCCCGGCAGGCCCGCGAGGTTCACCGTCACGGTGAAGATGTCGTTCAGGTACATCGCCACCGGATCGTCCGACTTGTCCCCCAGCGCGAAGGCGGCAGAGGGCGCCGTCGGCGTCAGCAGGGCGTCGCAGGACTCCCAGGCCCGGTCGAAGTCGTCGGCGATGCGCCGGCGCACCTTCTGGGCCTTCAGGTAGTAGGCGTCGTAGTAGCCGGCCGAGAGCACATAGGTGCCGATCAGGATGCGCCGCTTCACCTCCGCGCCGAACCCGGCCGCGCGGCTGTTTTCGTAGATGTCGGTGAGGTTGGCGCCGTCCTCGCGCAGCCCGAAGCGCATGCCGTCGTAGCGCGCCAGGTTCGAGGAGGCCTCGGCTGGGGCCACGATGTAGTAGGCCGGCAGGGCGTACTTGGTGTGCGGCAGCGAGACCTCGACGATCTCGCAGCCGGCGTCCTTCAGCCAGGCGATGCCCTGTTCCCAGAGTTGCTCGATCTCGGCCGGCATGCCGTCGACGCGGTATTCCTTGGGCACCCCGATACGCAGGCCCTTCACCGACTTGCCGACGAAGGACGCGAAGTCCGGCGTCTCCACCGGCAGGCTGGTGGAGTCCTTCGGGTCATGGCCGGCCATGGAACTCAGCAGGATCGCCGCGTCCTCCACGGTCCGCGCCATCGGCCCGGCCTGGTCGAGCGAACTCGCGAAGGCCACGATGCCCCAGCGCGAGCAGCGCCCGTAGGTCGGCTTGATCCCGACCGTGCCGGTGAAGGCCGCCGGCTGGCGGATCGAACCGCCGGTGTCGGTCGCCGTGGCCCCGAGGCAGAGCTGCGCTGCCACCGCCGCCGCCGAACCGCCCGACGAGCCGCCGGGGGTCAGGGCCCGGTTACCGCTTGAGGCGGACTTCCACGGGTTGATCACATTGCCGAAGGCCGAGGTCTCGTTGGACGAGCCCATGGCGAACTCGTCGAGGTTCAGCTTGCCCAGCATCACCGCTCCGTCGCGCCAGAGGTTGGCGGTGACGGTGCTCTCATAAGGCGGCTTGAAGCCCTTGAGGATGTTGGAGGCGGCCGTCGCCTGCACGCCCTCGGTGCAGAAGAGGTCCTTGATGCCCAGCGGCACGCCTTCCAGCGGCCCGGCGGCGCCAGAGGCGAGCCTGGCGTCGGAGGCCCTGGCCATCTCCAGCGCCTTCTCCGGCGTCTCGACGATGAAGGCGTTGAGGTCGCGCGCGGCGGCCACGGCGTCAATGTGGGCCTGGGTCAGCTCGGCGGAGGAGAAGGCCCTGGCCTTCAGGCCATCCACGGCGGCCTTGAGTGTGAGGGAGGTAAGGTCAGACATGGGGCACGCTCCCTTCCCCCTGGAGGGGGGAAGGGCCGGGGATGGGGGTGGAGGCGCCTCGGCTGGCAAGGCTTGCGAGGAAGGGCTGCGAGGCCGATGCACGACCGG
>JADZBR010000160.1 GCA_020852035.1 Caulobacteraceae bacterium | reverse complement strand
GGCCGGTCGGGGTCGCCATCCAGGAAGTCGACGATCACCTCCTGATTGGCGCGCGGCAGGATGACGTTGCCGAAGCCGGCCCCCGCCGAGTTGTGCGAGACGCGCAGCCAGCAGGACGACTTGTCGTCCGTCGGGTTGGTGAGGTCCCAGTGAAAGCGGACCTTCACCCGGCCCCACTTGTCGGTGTGGATCTCCTCGCCGGGGGGGCAGGTGACGATCGCGGTCTCGGGTCCCCGGGCCACCGGCTTGGGCGTCTTCCAGGGCGCGCGCCAGCGCACGTCCGCGGGAACCGCCTCCAGATCGATGGTCTGGGCCAGCGGCTCGCGGTCGCCGGCCACGCTGCGGTAGTTCTCGGAAATCACCCCGTAGGACAGCGCGGTGACCAGATAGGCCTCGTTGAACCGGCCGTTGTTGTGCCCGGCCAGGTCGAACAGCCGCCCGCAGGCCAGCTGGGCGCCGGTCGCCTCGCCGCGGAAGATCCGCCGCCCGGCGTGCTGCGCCTCGCCCAGCACCTCGGCCTGCCGCGTCGCCTCGGGCGCGATATAGCCGGAGGCCGGGTAGTCGTAATATTCCACCGCATCCCGGTCATGCGCGTGGGCGCCGACGGCGGTGACGTCGCGTGGCCGCTGCGGCTCCTGGTAGTCGAAGGTGCGCAGGCGCACCACCTGCTGGGCGGTGCTGGAGACCTGCTCCTCCCAGACCAGCACCAGGTCGCGGTCGTTGGGCCGGGTTTCGCTGGGCGGCAGGAACTTCAACTGCCGCTGGTCGCAGTAGACGCGCGAGCCGGGGGCGTTGCACAGCATCATCACGTGGCGATCGTGCTTGTGCTCGAAGTAATAGTAGATCCCCTCCTCTTCCATCAGGCGGGACGCGAAGTCGAAGTCGCTCTCGCGATACTGCACGCAGTATTTGCGCTTGCGGAACGACCCGGACAGGCGGCTGTAGTCCACGTCGCTGACCCGGCTGGCGTCGAAGACCTCCTTGATGACCTCGACCGCCGTGCGGTCCTGGAAGATCCGATAGGTCAGGTTCTGGCGCAGCAGATGCAGCCACGGCTTCAGGATCAGCCGGTAGCGGTAGCCGGAGGTGTCCCAGCCGACGAACGCCGCCTCGAACAACAGGCCGTGGAAGTGGCGCAGCATGACTTCGTCGTCGTCACGCACCTCGATGCCGACCGGCCGGCCGAGGAACGGCAGGAAATCCACCTCGCCGTCCTCGCAGACGACATAGACTTCGATCAGGTAAGGCTCGCTCAGCCGCTCGTGCGAGCGCATCTGCTCCAGCACGACACGATGCGGCAGCAGATCGATGGTGATCCGTGCCTCGCGGTGGGCTTGGCTGTTCGCCATCCAACCCTTCCCGTCCTGAACGCGCGCGGCCCGCCCCGCACCCCAGGCGAAGTCTATACGGTTCACTCGGCCCCGCGCAACGCGGCCGAGATGACGGTGATATGCTTGAGTCCAACGCGGTGGGGGATTAAGGATTCCAAGGCAAGACATGGGGATGGAGCGATGCGGGCTTTATTGTCTGGGGCGACAGCGCTTCTCGTTTTGACGGCCGCGTCCGGCGCCGCCGCGCAACCTGCACCTCAGTTCAGCGTCGATGACCTGGAGCGGAGCCTCTCGAGCGTCGACTCCGCGCCGACGCCGTCGGGCGCCGTGGGCGGCGATTGCGAAGCCCAGGGCATGGTCACCGGCGCGGACGGCTCCTGCGAGCCGCGGATGGCCGGCAAGCGAGGATTCAGCCTTTCGGCGCCGGAGCCGGCGCGCCCGGCGGCCAGACCGGCGCCCGCGCGCCCGGCCGCGCCGCCGCCTCGCCGCGTCGCCAGCCGGACGCCGACGCCGGCCCCCGCAGCCGCAGCCGCGCCGGCCCGGCGTGGGTTCGATCTGCTGATCACCTTCGAGACCGACTCCAGCCGCCTCACCCAGCAGGCCGAAGCCAACGCCAAGGTGTTCGCCGATGCGCTGCAGCGCCGGCAGCTGCGCAAGGCCCGCTTCTCCATCGACGGGCACACCGACGCGGTGGGGTCGCGCGCCTACAACCAGACGCTTTCCGAGGAGCGGGCCAGGGCCCTGGTCGACTTCCTGGTCGGACAGGGCGTCGATCGCTCCCGGTTCGAGGTCCACGGCTACGGCTTCAGCCAGCCGCTCAACCCCCGCGACCCGCGGGCGCCCGAGAACCGGCGGGTGGAGGCGCGCCGGCTGGGCTGACGCCGGTTTCGATGTGGGGCAAGCGCGCAGCAGTCGCGCGATGAGGGGGTGGCGGTAAATGGGTTGGTACGCAGCAAGGCGCCCGCTGCTTCTGGCGACCGCCGCGGCAGCCGTGCTGGCGCCGCTATGCGCCGCGGCCCAGACCGCGCCGGGACTGCCTTCCCGCGACGAACTGAACCCTGCGCGGCGGGCCGCGCCCAGTTCCGGCGGCCAGGACCTCTTCCTGCCGCCCGCCGCCGGCCCCTGCCCGCTGGAGCAGTCGGACGTGCGGCTGACCTTGCGATCGGTGAGCTTCCGGGGTCTCACGGGAACCTCGCCGGATGAACTGGCCCCCGCCTACGCGGACTTCATCGGCCGCGAAGGCCCCGTCGCCAACCTCTGCACGATCCGCGACCGGGTGGCCGACGCGCTGTTCCGCAAGGGCCTGCTGACGCGGGTGGAGATCCCCGAACAGACCATCTCCAGCGGCGACCTCGTGCTCGAGGTGGTCGAGGCCAAGATCGTCAATGTGCAGGTGCGCGGCGACGCCGGCCCGGCCACGCCGCTGGTCGAAGCCTACGCCGAAAAGCTCAGGGGTCTTGCGCCCTTCGACCTCGACGTCGCCCAGCGCTACCTGCTGCTGGCCTCCGACATTCCCGGCCTCACCGTCCGCGCCTCGGTGCGGCCCAACCGCGGCGGCGAGCGCGGGGCGGTGGACCTGCTGCTGGACGTGACGCGCGATCCCTACGACGGGCTGGTGAACGTCCAGAACCTGCAGTCGAAGGCCACCGGCCGCTGGGGCGCCCTGGGGCGGGTCGACTTCAACAGCTTCACGGCCCTTGGCGAGCGCTCGTCATTGGTGCTCTACCGCACCTTCGAGAACGAGCAATGGGTGGTGCAGGCGCTCAGCGAGGCCCGCTTCGGCGATGACGGCCTGCTCGGCCGCCTCTCGCTGGTCTACGGCGAAAGCGAACCGGGCGGGGTGCTGAAGCCGCTGGACCTGCGGAGCGAAAGCTTCGTCGCCAACGCCGAGGTGGCCTACCCGCTGATCCGCAAGCGCCGCCAGAACCTGACCGTCGCGGCCGGCATCGACTGGATCGACCAGACGACCGACATCGGCGGCGGCGGCGCCTTCATCGACGACAGCCTGCGGGTGGCCTATCTGCGCGCCGAGGCCGACTGGCGCCCGGTGGTGGCCGGCCGCTCCATCCTGGTCGGCGGCAGCGCTTCGGTGCGGCAGGGCATCTCCGGCCTGGGCGCTTCCGACGGCGACTCCCCGCTGCTGTCACGGGCCGACGCCGACCCGGACGCCCTGGTGTTCACCGGCTCGGCCTTCGTGCTGGCCCCGGTCGCCGAGCGGTTCACGCTCTACGGCCGCGTAGAGGCGCAGTATTCCGGCGACGCCCTTCTGGCCTACGAGGAACTGCCGGTGGGCAACCTGACCATCGGCCGCGGCTACGATCCGGCCTCGCTCAGCGGCGATTCCGGCGTCGCCGCCACCCTGGAGGCGCGCGTCGGCCCCTTCCCGATCGGGCCGCGGGTCGCCGCCACGCCCTACGTCTTCTACGACATCGCCCATGTCGACAATAACGACGC
>JADZBR010000159.1 GCA_020852035.1 Caulobacteraceae bacterium | reverse complement strand
GGTCTGCCTATGTGACCGCGACTGGCGCCGCCGAACGTCCCGCTCGACCGACACCCCACCGCCGCTTCGGGCCGGATCCGTGGGCGCCCTCCCCTGCGATGGGGTGACGGAGAGTATGGGGCAGGCTCGAGACGGCGGGGACAACCCCCGCTCTATCCCCCACTCCGTCACCCTAGCCACAAGGCCTAGGGTGACGCTGGGGAATGGAGCGGGTGGGTGACTTCGTAAAGGCGCCTTCGCGGGGCCCCTAGAACGCGTTCTCGCCGGTGATCGCCCGGCCGAGGATCAGGGCGTGGACGTCGTGGGCGCCTTCGTAGGTGTTGACCGTCTCCAGGTTCGCCGCGTGGCGCATCACATGATACTCGCCGGAGATGCCGTTGCCGCCGTGGATGTCGCGGGCCTCGCGGGCGATGGCCAGGGCCTTGCCGCAGTTGTTGCGCTTCATCAGGCTGATCGCCTCGGGGACCCACGCCCCCTCGTCGAGCAGGCGGCCGAGCGCCAGCGCGCCTTCGAAGCCCAGCGCGATCTCGGTCTGCATGTCCGCGAGCGTCTTCTGCACCAGCTGGCGGGCGGCGAGCGGCTTGCCGAACACCTTGCGGGTCATGGTGTAGTCGCGGCTGGCGTGCAGGCAGAACTCGGCCGCGCCCATGGCGCCCCAGGCGATGCCGTAGCGGGCCTTGTTGAGGCACGAGAACGGGCCGCGCAGGCCGCGGACGTTCGGCAGCATCTTGTCTTCCGGCACGAAGACGTCGGCGAGCGCGATCTCGCCGGTGACCGAGGCGCGCAGGGATAGCTTGTTCTGGATCTTCGGGGTGGTCAGGCCCTCCGAGCCGCGGTCGACCAGGAAGCCGCGGATGTCGCCGTCGAGCTTGGCCCAGACCAGCGCCACGTCGGAGACGGGGCTGTTGGTGATCCACATCTTCGAGCCGTTCAGCACGTAGCCGCCGTCGACCTTCTTCGCCACGGTGCGCATGGAGGCCGGGTCGGAGCCGCCGTCGGCCTCGGTCAGGCCGAAGCAGCCGATGATCTGGCCGGTGGCCATGCCGGGCAGGTAGTGGCGCTTCTGCGCCTCCGAGCCGAAGGCGTAGATCGGGTACATGACGAGGGACGACTGCACGCTCATCGCCGAGCGATAGCCGCTATCGATCGCCTCGATCTCGCGGGCGATCAGGCCGTAGGCGACGTGGTTCACGCCGGCGCCGCCGTACTCCTCCGGCAGCGTGGGCCCGAGGAAGCCGAGGGCGCCCATCTCGGTCATGATCTCGCGGTCGAAGCGCTCCTCGGCGAAGGCCGAGACGACGCGGGGCAGGAGCTTCTCGCGGGCGTAGGCTCTCGCGCTCTCCCAGACCATCCGCTCTTCCTCGGAGAGGCGCGAGGCGAGGTCGAGCGGGTCCTCCCAGTTGAAGGTCTTGGCGTCGGCGGCGGTGTCGAGCGGCATGGCGGGTTCCCTTGGGTCGGGGGGCTTATGACGCCGAAGACAGCCGGAAGCTAGGTTCCGGTGAAGACGCCGGGGCGTTTTTCGCGGAAGGCGAGGCCGGACTCCTTCACGTCGTTCGGCGAGCGGCGGGCGACGTCCAGGCCCATCAGCTCGTAGAACAGCGCCTGGTCGAGATCGGCCTCGAAGCCGTGCTGCAGCACCCGCTTGGCCGAGCGCAGCGCCAGCGGCGGCCAGCGGGTCATCTGGCGGGCGTAGGCGAGGGCTTCGTCCAGCAGGGTTTCGTGTTTCACGAGCCGGTCGAGCAGGCCCAGGCGGTAGGCTTCCTCGGCATCCACGGCGCGGCTGGTGAAGATCAGGTCGGCGGCCCTGGCGTAGCCGACGATGCGGGGCAGGAAGTAGCTCATGCCGCTATCCGGCGAGAGGCTGCGTTCCAGGAACACCGTCTTGAAGCGGGCGTGCTCCGAGCCGATGCGGACGTCGCAGGCCAGCGCCGTCGACATGCCGGCGCCGGCGGCGACCCCGTTGATCGCGCCGATCAGCGGCTTGTCGAAGCCGGCCCACATCTTGGCCCAGCGGCCGACCCAGTGCTCTTCGTCGAGGCGGGCGTTCTGGCTGACGCCTTCGGCCGGTCCGGCGGGGCGCGCGCCGGAAAGGTCGGCGCCGGAGCAGAAGCCGCGGCCCTCGCCGGTCAAGATCAGGGCGCGGACGGCGTCGTCGGCATGGGCCTCGGCGACGGCGGCGATGACGTCCTCGCGCAGCTGGCGGCCGATGGCGTTCAGCCGATCGGGAACGTTCAGCGTCAGGATCGCGACATCGCCGCGGGTTTCGTAGCGGACCGCCTGGTAGCTCATCCTCATCCTCCCGTTTTCGCCACTTTGGGCTGGGGAGGCGGCAAGGCCAAGCGCGCTCAGACCTCGGCCCACATCCGCAGGAGGTTGTGATAGGCGCCGGTCAGGCCGACCACCGAGGGATCGGCGCCGCCGAGCTGGCCGGAGAGGCGCTGGATGGCGAGGTCCATGTCGAAGAGCAACGCCCGCTGGCCGTCGTCGCGGATCAGGCTCTGGATCCAGAAGAAGCTGGAGATCCGCGCGCCGCGCGTGATCGGCGTCACCCGGTGCAGGCTGGAGGCGGGATAGAGGATGGCGTCGCCGGCCGCCAGCTTCACCTCGTGCAGGCCGTAGGTGTCCTCGACCAGGAGTTCGCCGCCGTCGTAGGCGTCCGGCTCGGTGAGGAAGACGGTGATCGAGAGGTCCGTGCGGATCGGCTGGCCGGTGGCGGGGTTCATCCGCACGGCGTTGTCGATGTGATCCGCAAAGCCGTCGTTCAGGCCATAGCTGTTGAACAGCGGCGGCAGGATGGTGCGCGGCAGGGCGGCGGCCATGAAGAGCGGGCTGGCGTTCAGTGCGCGCACGATCGCCTGGCCGGCTTCGACGGCGGCGGGCGAGGTCTGCGGCAGCTGGCGGTTGGCCTTGGCGAGCGCCGCCTGATGCCCGGAGGTGACGTTGCCGTCGACCCACTCGGCGGCGTCGATCACGGCGCGCAGGCGGGCGACCTCGGCCTTCGGGAGCACTCCGGGAATCTGCAGCATCATGGCGCGGTCTCCATCGCCCCTAGCTAGACGAAAGCGGCCCCGCCTGCACGAAGCGGACGGGGCCGAGGAGCGGATTCCAGTCGGGGAGGAGGACTAGAACCGCACGTTGAGGGTCACGATCGCCTGCCGGCCGGGGCCGTAGTCGGCGTGGTGCACGCCGTTGGTCCGCACGATGTAGTTCTCGTCGCCGATGTTCTTGATGTTCAGCTGCAGGTCGACGCGCTCGTTGATCTGGTAGGCCGCGAAGAGGTCGAAGCGCCAGTAGGACGGGGCGTAGACCTGGCGGGTCCCGCCGCCGGCGCCGCCCTGGTTGCCGCCGAAGCTCCTGGAGACGTAGTAGGCGCCGCCGCCGATCTGCAGCGGGTCGAGGATCTGGTAGGTGGTGAACAGGCTGAAGTTGTGCTTCGGCGTGTTGGCCAGCTGATCGCCGACATTGACGTTGTTGTAGGCGCCCTTGGTCAGCTTGGAGTCGGTGTAGGCGTAGCCGCCGAACACGCTCCAGCGGTCGGTGACCTCGCCGCTGAAGCCCAGCTCCAGGCCCTGCACGCGCGCCTCGCCGGCTTGAGCATAGACGCCCGCGTCGATCTGGATCTGGGCGTTCTTGCGTTCCATGCGGAAGACGGCGGCGGTCAGCGACAGCTTGCCGCCGAAGGTCTGCCACTTGGCGCCGACTTCGTAGCTTTCGGTCTCTTCCGGGTCGAGCACGGAGGCGGGCAGCGTGCCGTCCGATCCGCCGCCCGATCCGCTGGGCGAGCCGTTCTGGTCGCCGCCGGCGATGGTCGGCGGGGTCGAGGAGGTGCCGTAGGAGACATAGAGACTGGTCTCCGGCGTCGGCTTGTAGACCAGGCCGGCCTGGTAGTTGACGAAGTCCCACTCGCCGTCGGTGATCACCAGCGTCGGCGCGCGGCCGCTCACCGAGTAGTCGTCGTAGCGGATGCCGAGGTTCAGCAGCAGCTGCGGCGTCAGTTCGATGGAGTCGAAGGCGTAGACGCCGACCGTCTTGGTCAGGTTCTGGGTCACGCCGCCGCGCTCGATGGTCCCCGTCCAGGGGTCGTCGGGGTTGGGCGCATAGACCCGCGTGCAGTCGCCGGCGCCGGGGTTGGTGAAGCCGGTCGGGCACGGCGCGCCCGAGAGGGTGGTGACGGTGTAGGAGGCGTTGCGGTTGCGCTCGCGCGACAGCTCCAGCCCGACGTCGAAGTTGTGCACCAGGGCGCCGGTGGTGAACTTCCCGTAGATGTCGGTGACGTTGGCGACGGTGCGGGTCGGGTTCCAGCGGGATTTCAGGCCGCGCTTCATCCACCACTCGCCGGCCACGAACTGCGCCGCGCCGCCGTCGCCGGGATTGGTGACGACATAGTCGTTCAGGGTGCGGGCGAACCGGAAGACGTTGCGGAAGGTGATGTCGTCGGTGATGTCGTGTTCCACCGCCAGGGTGGCGATGTCCGCCTTCGTCTCGATGTAGTCCCGCGCCTTGAGGCCGTAGAAGGCGCCGTGATCGACGTCCAGAACGCCGCTGGCGGTGCGCGGCACGTCGGGCAGCTTGGTGTAGAGCGGCACGCCGTAGTCGGGCATGCCGTCCGTCCGCAGGTGATAGAACATCCCCGTCATCCGGGTGGGCGTTCCCAGGCCATAGGCGGCGGCCAGGGCGACGCCGTACTTCTTGCTGAACGCCTCTTCGCGGCCCGGATAGTCGGCGCGGCTGCCGAGCAGGTTCAGGCGAACGGCGGAGACGTCGGACAACATCCAGTTGGCGTCGATCGTACCGCGCAGATAGTCGTCCGTGCCGACCGCGGCCGAGCCGTTGACGAAGGTGTCCAGCTTCGGGCGCTTGCTGGACAGGTTGATGCTGCCGCCGCCGGAGCCGCGGCCGGAATAGACCGAATCCGGACCCTTGATGACTTCCACCTGCTCGAGGTTGAAGACCTCGCGGATCTGGCCGCCGGTGTCGCGCACGCCGTCCACGAAGACGTTGTTGGCCGAAGCCTGCCCGCGGATGAACGGACGGTCGGCCAGCGGCTGGCCGCCTTCGCCGGCCCCGAAGGTGATGCCGGGGGAGGTGCGGAGCAGGTCTTCCAGCGAGGTGGCGGCGGTCTGTTCGATCACCTTCTGCGGGATCACCGTGACCGAGCGCGGGGTGTCGGTCAGCGGCGCGACGAACTTCGGGGATTCCGGCTCCGGGTTCGGGATGGCGTAGACGTCCACCCCGGTCACGTCGGTGGCGGCCGCATCGTCGGCCTGCGCCACGGCCGGCGCCAGTGTCAGGCCCGCCACGCCGGCGACCGCCGCCGCCCCCAGCGCCCGCTTGGTCCGGGCCCTGACGCCCGAGTTAGAAAGTCGCATGTCTTCGATCCCCGAAAGGCGCCGCGCGCCCGCTTTGTTGCGACTGCGTCTTAATTAGCGGAGCTGTGTGTCGCAACGGCAAATGCGAGTCGTTCTCAAGAAATGCAGAGCGGCGTTACGGGAACCTCGAAACCCGCGGGCAAGGCGATGCGTTGAAGGTGCGAGGAGGCGTCATGGCCCACCCTGATTCGCTGTTCGATCTCTTCAAGCCGGCGCTGTGGCTTGTCCTGGCGAGCTTCCTGGTCGGCTTCGCCGGCATGCTGGCCCTGGCCGGCCCGCCGACGATGACCGCTTCGGCGGAGCGGGCCGAACTGGCCGCCGCGATGGGTGTCGCCGGCCCGCCGCTCGGCGACAGCTGAGCTCGGCCTTACGCACTCGACCCGCCTGACCGGGCGTTGCAAGCTCCCCCCATGTCCGACGCCCCGCCTTCGTCCGAGCGCGCCGCGGCCCCGCGCCGGCGGCCGCTGACGGTGGTGCTGGCGAGCCTGCTGGCGCTGCTGGTGCTGGCGGCGCTCGCCGCGGTGCTGCTGCGCGGGGTGATCGCCCGCCAGGCGCTGGAGGCCTGGCTGCGCGAGCGGGGCGTCGATGCGCAGGTGCGGATCGAGGGGCTCGGCCCCGGCGGCGCCAAGGGCCGCGTAGTGCTCGGCGACGCCGCCCGCCCGGACCTGTCGGTGGGCGGGGTGGAGCTGGACTACGACCTCGTCGCGCCCTGGTTCGGCCGCCCGGCGGGGGTGCGGGTGCGGGCCGTGCGGCTGCGCGATGTGGTGGTGCGCGCCCGGCTGAAGGACGGGGCCCTGAGCTTCGGCCGGCTCGACCGGCTGATCGAGGAGCTCTCCGCGCGGCCGGCGGGCGAGCCGGCCCCGCTGCCGGACATCGACCTGCAACGCGGGGCCATCCTGCTGACCACCGAGGCCGGGCTGCTGCGTCTCGACGGCTCGGGGGTGGTGAAGGACGGCGCCCTGCAGCGGTTCGACGGCGTCGTGGCGCCGGCCAGCCTGAAGGCGGACGGCCTCGCGGCCCAGATCGCCGGCGGCCGGATCACCGCGCGGCGCCGAGGCGACGACCTGGACCTGAGCGGCGGGATCCGGGCCTCCGAGGCGCGGTTCGGCGAGCTTGCCGGAACCGGCCTGGTGATCGACCTCGCGGCCCGCGGCCCGCTGACGGCGCGGGGCTTCAAGGGCTCGGCCCGCGTGGAAGCGGCGGCGGGCGGCCTGCGGGCGGGAGAGCGGCGGCTGACCGGCGCGCACCTGCTGGCGAGCGCGCCCACCCTGTCGGTGGTCGCGGCCGACGGCGGCTATCGTTCCGCCGGCGCGGCGAGCCTGCGGCTTTCGGCTGACCGCGCGGACCTGGGAGAGGCCGTCGCCGCCGGCCTGCAGGCGTCGGCGACCGTCGACCGGCACACCGGCGTGTGGGGCAAGGGCGGCGGGCGGGCGCAGGCGACCTGGCTGCTCAGCGGGCAGATCGCGTCCCTGGCGGCGGCCGAGGCCGAGCTCAGCAATGTGCGGCTGGAAGCGGTGGGGTCGGCGGCGAGCGACGCCGGCGGGTCGCTGACCGCCCACGGATCGCTTTCGTCGGCCGGCCGGCTCACCGAGGCGGGCGCGCGCCGCTGGGCGGCCAGCCTGCCGATCATCGCCCAGGAACCCGGCTACCGGCAGGCGTTCCTGGCGGCGGCCAGGGGGTTCCGGCTGGAGGCGCCGGCCGCCGAGCTGGACTGGCGGCAGGGCGCCGCGCGCCTGGAGCTCGGGCGGGCGGCGAGCCTGCGGGCCTCCAGCGGCGCGCGGCTGTCGATCGCGTCGCATGGCGATGCGCCGGTGTTCGTCTCGCGCGGCGCTGGCGCGCTGGACGCGGCCCTGGCGGGGGGCGGAATGCCGGAGCTCTCGGCGGAGGTCGCCGACTGGCGCCTGACGGAGGGGGGGCTCTCGGCCCGCGGCCGGGTGCGCGGCGCGTTCGACCTGACGCCGCTGGACGACGTGGCGGTGGACGCCGCCGGGCGGCTCGCGCTGGCGGGCGGACGGACCACCTTCGCCGCCGACCGCTGCCTGACGCTCTCGGTGCGGCATGTGGAGCTCGACGCCAACGACCTGACGGAGGTGAAGGGCCAGGCGTGCCCGTCCGGCGCGCCGATGTTCGTGGCCGAGGGCGCGGCCTGGCGGGCGCGGGGGGCGTTCCGGGCCGTGGCGTTCGCCGCGCCGGCGGCGGAGGGGCGGGTCCGCAACGCCTCCGGCCGCTTCGACCTCGCCGCCAGCGCCGGGACCGTCACCCTGGCCGCGGCCGACCTGATCGACACCGCCGCCGTCCCGAGGTTCGCCCCGCTGCGACTGAGCGGACGCGCGGTCCAGCGCGGCCAGGTCTGGACCGCCAGCGCGGTCGCCGGCCTGCCGGGCGGCCCGCAGCTGGCCAGCGCCGAAGGCCGGCACGACCTCGCGCGCGGCGTCGGCGAGGCGCGGTTCGACACCGGCCTGCTGGACTTCGCCGAGGGCGGCTTCCAGGCGACCAGCGTCACCCCGATGGCCGAGCTGGCCGGGCGCCTGAACGGCCACGCGCGCTTCCAGGGGGAGGCGAACTGGACGCCCAGGGCCGCCCGCAGTTCCGGCCGCCTGACGCTCGACGGGCTCGACCTCGACACGCCCGCGGGGCGCATCGCCGGCGCCCGCGGCGAGGTCGGCTTCGCCAGCCTCGCCCCCCTCGCCACCCTGCCCGACCAGCAGCTGCGGGCCGACAAGCTGGCCTTCTTCACCCCGCTGACGGACCTCGCCGCCACCTTCACCCTGACCCCCGACCAGCTGCGGCTGGCGAGCTTCACCGCCCAGGCGGCCGGCGGGCGCGTCTTGCTCGACCCGATGTCCGTCGCCCTGCCGGCCGGGACGACCGAGGGCGTCCTGACCCTCGACGACGTCGACCTCAACCAGGTGGTGGCCGCGACCAACCTCAGCGAGAAGATCCGCCTGAACGCGGTGGTCGACGGGCGCCTGCCGTTCTCCTTCGGCCCGCAGGGCCTGCGGGTGGCCAACGGCCGGCTGACCTCGGTGCATCCGGGGCGGGTCTATATCAACCGCGACATCCTGGGCGGGGTGTCCGCTGAAAGCTCGCCCGGCGCGCCGCCGCCGCAGAGCGTCAACGCTATCCAGGACTTCGCCTATCAGGCGATGGAGAACCTGGCGTTCGAGACCCTCACCGCCGAGGTCTCCAGCCGCGACGAGGGGCGCCTGGGCCTGGTCTTCCAGATCAAGGGGCGGCACGATCCCGAGCGCGCCGAGCGGGCGCGGCTGTCCATCCTCGACGTTCTGCGCGGGCGGGCCTTCGAGCGGCGGATTCCCCTGCCGAAGGGCACGCCGATCGATCTGACCCTCGACACGTCGCTGAATTTCGATGAATTGATGCAAGCCTACGCCGACGCCTGGCGGCGCAAGGTGGAGGAGACGCCCTGATCGACGTTCAGCCGGGGTTCAGCCCCGCGCCGGCACGATCCGGGCCAAGCTTAGGGGATCTCTATTGCGATGCGCCTGACCGCCGTTCTGACCACCGCCGTGCTGGGGCTCGCGCTGGGGGCGTGCGAACCCTCCGTGCGGGTCAAGGTCGACCCGATCAATGTCTACGCCAAGCTGGACGTGAACGTGAAGCTGCAGCTGGACCGCGAGGTCCAGTCGCTGATCCAGCAGAACCCCAACCTCTTCTAGGAGCGATGACCGTGAAGATCCTTCGCCCGCTGATCGCCCTCGCCGCCGTCGCCGCCCTGGCGGTCGCTGCGACGCCCGCTTCCGCCGACCTCGCCACCTCCAAGGCGGCCGTCGACGCCGGCAAGGCGTCCGGGACCGTCGGCGAGCAGGGCGACGGCTACCTCGGCATCGTCTCCGGCGGCGACCCGGCCCTGCGCGCGGCGGTGGCCGAGATCAACGCCGGCCGCGCCAAGGTCTACGCCGAGGCCGCCGGCAAGGCCGGCACCAGCACCGAAGCCGCCGG
>JADZBR010000158.1 GCA_020852035.1 Caulobacteraceae bacterium | reverse complement strand
GGTCTGCCTATGTGACCGCGACTGGCGCCGCCGAACGTCCCGCTCGACCGACACCCCACCGCCGCTTCGGGCCGGATCCGTGGGCGCCCTCCCCTGCGATGGGGTGACGGAGAGTATGGGGCAGGCTGGAGGCGACGGGGACAACCCCCGCCCTATCCCCACTCCGTCACCCCAGGCCTTGTGCCTAGGGTCCCTCGAGCCGCCACTCAGCCGTCACCGAGGGAAGCTCATCCGCCCAGCTTCCCCTCTCGCATCTGAGAGACCGTCAGAGGGACCCTAGCCACAAGGCCTAGGGTGACGGGGTTGTGTGGGTGACGGGCGGCGCGCGTTCTTCTCTTGGCTCACCTAACGGCGCCCGGCGGAAGATCGCTTCCTGGGAGGAAGCCATGAAGGCGCTCTGCTACCACGGCCCGCGCGATATCCGCTTCGAGAGCTTCGAGGATGCGAAGTTGCAGGACGACCGCGACGTGGTCGTGAAGATGGAGCGCTGCGGCATCTGCGGCTCGGACCTGCACATCTATCACGGGCAGGGCTTTTCGCCGGACCTCGGCTTCTGCGTCGGGCACGAGGCGGTGGGCGAGGTGGTGGAGGTCGGCCGCTCGGTGGTCCAGTACCGGCCGGGCGACAGGGTGATGATCTCCGCCGCGGTCGGCTGCGGCGCCTGCGGGCCGTGCCTGGCCGGCGAGGTCAACCAGTGCCGCAACAACGCCATGCAGTGCTACGGCCTCAGCCACCGGCTGGAGGGCTGCCAGGCCGAGGCGATCCGGGTGCCGGCGGGCGACTTCAACCTGGCGAAGATCCCCGACGGCCTGACCGCCGACCAGGCGCTGATGCTGACCGACAATCTGCCGACCGCCTGGTTCGGCTGCCGTAACGCCGGAATCTCCGCCGGCCAGACGGTGGTGGTGGTGGGGCTCGGCCCCATCGGGCTGATGGCGGTGGAGAGCGCCTTCGTGCTGGGCGCCTCGCGGGTGTTCGCGGTCGACTTCGTGGCCGAGCGGCGGGCGCTGGCGGCGGAGCTGGGCGCGACGCCGCTGCATCCCGACACGGCGGTCGCCGAACTGATGGAGGCTACCTCCGGGCGGCTCGCCGACTGCGCGGTGGAGGCGGTGGGCGCGGACGCCTCGATCAAACTGGCCATCGCCCTGGTCGGGCGCCAGGGCGTGGTGTCGGTGATCGGGGTCAACCAGACGGCCAACTTCGATTTCCCGATGGGGATGGCGTTCTTCAAGAGCCTGTCGTTCCGCATCGGCACCTGCTCGGTGCCGAAGTTCTGGCCGGAGCTCGTGCCGCTGATCCAGGGCGGGCGGCTGCATCCGGAGCAGTTCATCAGCCACACCCTGCCGCTCGCCGATGGGGCGGAAGCCTACCGGCTGTTCGACGCCCGCGCGGACGGGGCGCTGAAGATGGTGATGACGGCTTAAGTGGGCATCAGGCCCTTCTCCCATGTGGGAGAAGGTGGCGCGAAGCGCCGGATGAGGGGTCTCTCAGAACGCGCAATCTGCGCCCGGCCGAACCGTTGTCGCAGCGGCTAGGATTTTCGACCCCTCATCCGACCCTGCTCCGCAGGGCCACCTTCTCCCGCAAGGGGAGAAGGAAGCCGCGCCAGCGATCAGGCCTCATTTCAGGCTCCGGATGTAGTCCCGGATCAGCGCCAAACCTTCCTCGTGCGGCAGGCTGCGGCTGAGTTCAGGCATCATCACGCCGGGCTCGGTGGAGGCCATGCGGTAGTAGAGGATCGAACTTTCCGGATCGCCCGGCGCGATGTCGTAGGCCAGGTCGGCCCCGCCGCGGCCGGCGGCGACCGGGCGCTTCTCGATGCCCTGGGCGGTCGGGTTCGTCTGTTCCAGCTCCAGGAAGAGGCCGGAGTTGGAGGCCATGCCGCGCGGGTTGTGGCAGTGGGCGCAGTTGGCGTCGAGATAGGCGCGGGCCCGGTCGGCCAGGGCGGCGTGGACGTCGGTCCAGACGGCGGTGGCCGCGACCTTGTCGGGCGCCGGCGCCCCCTCCAGCAGGCCGACGCGGCGCCAGTGGGCGAGCTGGTTTTCCCGGCCGCCGGCGTAGGCGAACTCGCCGTTGAGGTTGCGCGCCTTGGGGCCGATCGGCGCGATCTGGCCGTCCAGGGAGTGGCATTCCTTGCACTGGTTCACGTTCGGCACCGCGTAGTCGACGTGGCGCGGCTGGCCCTTCGGATCGATGAAGTTCACGTCCAGGCGCGTGCCGGCGCGTTTCAGCACCGCCTCGGTCTGCTCGGCGTTCCAGACGTAGGCGAGGGCGACCCAGCCGGCCTTGCGGTGGATCAGCAGGCGGGTCTCCAGGAACCGCACCTTCTCGTCCGGCCGGCGGAAGTCGGCGGGGTAGGCGAAGGTCTTCACCAGCACCGACCCGACCGGAAAATCGAGCGCGCCCTCGGCGCGGTAGCCGACCTTGGCGCCCGGCGGGACGAAGACGTAGCGGAACTTCTCGGCGTAGTCGCTGAACAGCGGCGTGTTCAGCGCATAGGGCGTCAGGCCCGCGTTCGGCCGCCGCCCGCCGGCGTCGGCGAACAGCCGGTAGTCGGCCAGCGTCGGCGCGGGGGTCTCGTCCAGCAGGCGGCCCACGTCCACCCGTGGCGCGGGGCCGGCGGCGCCCAGCAGGCTCGCCGCCAGGATCAGCGCGGCGGCGAGGCGTTTCACGGCGTCAGGGCGGCCTGGGCGTCAGGCAGCACGACCGGCGTGGGCTCGGCGACCGGCGCGCCCTCGACGGTCGGCGTCACCTCGGGGCGGGCCTGGGCGAGGTCGGACGGCGTGGCCAGGTTCAGGTTCATCACCGGCCCGTCCTTCAGCACCACATTGACCTTGCGGGTCTCGCTCTGGCCGGCGCGGGTGAAGCCGGTCGCGCCGTCCCACAGCACCGGCGGCAAGGTTCCGCCCGCCGCCTGGGCGAGCTCAGCGCCGCCTTCGAAGGTCGGCGCCCAGCCGTTACGGCCGATCCTGTTGTCGCGCACCACGATGTCGCTGGGCAGGGCCTCGTAGTTGGCGTCCTTGATCGGCTGGCGATAGCCGATGACCATCACCGCGGCGCTCTGGTTGCCGGCGATCTCGTTGTCGAAGACGTGGACGTCGCGGTTGGCCATCACCATCACCCCGGTGCCGGTGGGCACCCCGGCCACGGTGGAGTTCTTCGGCGCGAAGTTCCGGGTGTCGTTGTCGACCACCCTGTTGCGGTAGACGCGGGTGGAATGGCCGCCCTGCTGCGGCAGGTCCGGCAGGTCGAACACCAGGATGCCGCCGGCGTTGTGGGTGGCGACATTGTCGTGGACGTCGGCGTTCATCGAGTTCTCGATCTCGATGCCGGCGACGTTGAACTCGGCGCGGCTATTGCGCACCACGATGTTCTTCGACTGGCCCACATAGATGCCGGCGTCGGCGGCGCCCTTCACCGTCACGGTGTCGATCAGCACGTTGGTGGAGCTGACCGGATAGACGCCGTAAGCCCCGTTGGTCTCCTTCGGGCCACCGGTCCATTCGACCAGCACGTTGAGGTAGCTGATCTGGTCGACGCCCTTGGCCTTGATGCCGTCGCCGCGGGTGTCCTGCACGGCGAGGTCGCGCACCGTCACGCGGTCGGAGGTGATCAAGAGGCCGTCGCCGCCGCTTTTCTGGCCCTTGAAGTCGAGAAAGGTCTTGTCCTGCCCGGCGCCTTTGACGGTCACATCGTCGATATCGAGCGAGAGGCCGTCGGTGAACTCGAAGCGGCCGGCGCCGAAGGCGACGGTGTCGCCGGGCTTGGCGTCGATCAGGGCGG
>JADZBR010000157.1 GCA_020852035.1 Caulobacteraceae bacterium | reverse complement strand
TCGGCGGTCTCCACCGTGGCGCCCAGGCCCTCCAGCAGCTTGGTGGCGATCATGCGGTTGGTGGGGTTGTCCTCGACCACCAGCACGCGCAAACCTTCCAGCCACAGCGCCTCGTGGGCCTCGGCGGGCGTCGGCGCCGCCGCGGCCGGCGCCGGGATCTCGAACCAGAACAGCGAGCCTTCGCCCTCGCGGCTGGACAGGCCCACCTCGCCGCCCATCATCTCGGCCAGATGCCGGGTGATGGCCAGGCCGAGGCCCGCGCCGCCGTGCTTGCGGGTGGCCGCCCCGTCGGCCTGGCGGAACTGCTCGAACACGTCGGCCTGTTGCGCCTCGGCGATGCCGATGCCGGTGTCCTCGACCTCGATGCGCAGGCGCGGGCCGCCGGCCTGGACCTCGGTCATCCGCACCTCGACGCCGCCCTCGGCGGTGAACTTCACCGCGTTGCCGACGAGGTTGTAGAGCACCTGCCGCAGCCGCACCGGATCGCCGGCCATCCAGCCGACGTTGCTCGCCGCCGAGGCGCGCAGGTAGAGCCCCTTGCCCTCCGCCTGCGGGCGCAGCATGCCCAGCACGCTCTCCAGCGCCGCGGTCGGGTCGAGCGGCTCGCTGGCCAGCGTCAGGCGGCCCAGTTCGATGCGCGAGAGGTCGATCACGTCGCCCAGCAGCTCGGAGAGCATGGCGCCGCAGCCGATCGCCTCGTCCAGCAGCCGGCGGCCCTCGTCGGAGAGACCGACCTCGCCCTTCAAGAGGTGCAGCACGCCCAGAACCCCGTTCATCGGCGTGCGGATCTCGTGGCTGATGTTGGCCAGGAACTGCGACTTGGCCTCGGTGGCCGCCAGGGCCGCGTCGCGGGCGTTGGCGAGTTCGGTGATGTCCTGGGTGATGCCGAGCACCTCCCATTGGCCGCCGGCCGTCTGGCGCACCCCCCGCCAGGCCGTCCGCACCTTGCCCCACTCGCTGCCGTCGGGGCTGCGGTGGCGGTACTCCAGAATGTCCAGTTCGCCGGTGCCGACGGTGCGCATCCAGGATTCGCCGACCCGGAGTCCGTCGTCGCGGTGGATCTGGTTCTGCACCCGCTCGGACTGGCGGATGTCGCTGCCGGCCTCGCGCTTGCGCTGGGCGATGGGCTTGGAGAGGTCGGGATCGAACTCGTAGAGGTTCTGCTCGGGATCGTAGCGCCAAATGTGAATGCCGGACGCCTCGCGCAGCAGTTCGCTGGCGCGCTCGGCGTCCCTGACCCGGCTCGACCGGCGGCGCGGCGGCGCCTGACCCTTGGTCCCCGTCATGCACGCTCCCCCCACTCTTCGCCCAAGGGTTGCCGGAAAAGGGTAAACAGAGCGTTCCGGCGTACCGTTGGTTCGGGAAAACAGCCGGTTGCCGGACCCCGGTCGGATCGGCTTATCTGGCGCAGGGAGGAACACCATGAGCAAGGCTGCACGGCTGGGATTCTCGCAGGAGCGCCTGGAGAGGATCGGGACATTCCTGAACGAACGCTACATCGCGCCCGGCCGGTTGCCGGGGGCGCAGTTGCTGATCGCCCGGCGCGGCGAAATAGCGCACGAGCTGCTGGTCGGTCATAAGGACGTCGAGCGCGGCGAGCCGGTCGAAAGCGACACCATCTTCCGCATCTATTCGATGACCAAGCCGATCACCTCGGTGGCGATCATGATGCTGGTCGAGGAGGGCCTGGTCGCCCTGGACGACCCGGTGGCGAAGTTCATTCCCGAATGGGCGAACCTCGGCGTGTTCGTGGCCGGCGGCCCGCAGCTCTTCCAGACCCGACCGGTCGAGCGGCCGATGCAGGTGGTCGATCTTCTGCGCCACACCTCGGGCCTGACCTACGGGTTCCAGAACCGCGGCAACCTCGACGCCGCCTACCGCCGCGCGGCCATCGCCGACCACCCCGGGACCAGGACGCTCGCCGAGACCATGACCGAGCTGGCGCGGATGCCGCTGGAGTTCTCGCCGGGCGAGGCGTGGAACTATTCGATCTCCACCGATGTGCTGGGCTATCTGGTCGAGGCGATCTCGGGCCAGCCGTTCGCCGCGTTCCTGAAAGACCGCCTGTTCGATCCGTTGGGTATGGGCGACACCGGCTTTTTCGTGCCGCCGGAAAAGGCCGCCCGCTTCGCCGCCTGCTACGACACCACGCCGTCGCAGAAGCTGTCGCTGCAGGACGATCCGCAGACCAGCGCCTATCTGAAGCCGCCGGTGTTCTACTCCGGCGGCGGCGGCCTCGTCTCGACGGCGGCGGACTACATGAAGTTCGCGGGCATGCTGCTGACGGGCGAGGCGAACGGCCATCGGTTCCTCTCGCCCTCAACCATCCGGCTGATGACCTCCAACCACCTGCCTGACGGACAGGATCTGACGGAGCTTTCCCGCTCGCTGTTCAGCGAAAGCACCAACGCCGGGGTCGGCTTCGGGCTCGGCTTCGCGGTGACCTTCGATCCGGTGAAGGCGATGCTGCCGTCCAGCCCCGGCGAGTTCTACTGGGGCGGGGCGGCCTCGACGGCGTTCTGGGTGGACCCGGTGGAGGAGGTGACGGTGGTCTTCATGACCCAGCTGCTGCCCTCCAGCACCTATCCGATCCGCCGCCAGCTCAGGACGCTGGTCTATGCGGCGCTGACGGAACCTTGAGCGGAGCCTGCGGGTCTTCCTCGACCACCGCCGGCGTGGCCATGCCGGCGTCCGGCGCGACGCCCCTGGGGACGGTGTCCAGCAGGCGCTGGTTGCGCCAGCCGCCGAACCGCCAATAGAGCCCGCCGAGCACCAGCGAGACGACGCTGCCGGCCGGGAAGCTCCACCAGATGGCGTCGGCCCCGATATGCGGCTGCAACAGCCAGGCGAAGGGCGCCCGCACGCCCCACAGCGAGATCGCCAGGATGATCAGCGGCGGCGTCACCGCGCCGGTGGCGCGGACGATGCCGGTCATGGCGAAGGTGGCGCTGAACAGAACGAAGCCCCAGAGGATCGGCTTGTTGAGGTGCACGGCGATGTCCAGCGCCGTGCTGCCGGCCGGCAGAAAGATCGAAAGGATCGGCCGCGCGAAGACATAGCCGGAGGCGACGGTGACCAGCGTCAGGCCCACCGCCACGCCCACCCCGACCAGCGCCACGCGGTTCAGCCGGTCCATCTTGCCGGCCCCGACGTACTGGCCGGCCATCGA
>JADZBR010000156.1 GCA_020852035.1 Caulobacteraceae bacterium | reverse complement strand
CTGTCACGATTGCGATCGGCGTTCGTGGAAATCGCGCCTCCCCTGATGTGCCAGCACGTGTTCGGTATGTGAGGCTCGAAGGCGCCACTCGCGCGGAAAAATTAGCCGCTGTGGCAAGCGTGGCAGATTTGGCCGAGTTGTCATGGCGCGAAGTGTCCACGGGGTGGGGAGACCCGTTCCTGCCACTGGGTCAAGGACCGTATTTTGATTGGCCTGAGCTGAGAGACATACTCCCATGGCAACACTCTGGAGTTCAGTTCAAGCGATCTTGGCCGATTGCCGAGGCCCCTTCCCTGCTTGAGGGCCGCTTAGCCGAAATCGAGGCGGCGGCTCCCTCTATCCGCCCAGCTCTGTTCAAGGGGGCGGCCACTCGCGTAGCCCGTAGCTTCAACGGCGAATTCAGGAGCGCCAGTAGCTCGATTGGGCGTTACGCCTTTCGTGCGTTTGACGTGCAATGGGCATTGCTCGACCCGCGCTTTGCGGACCGCCCTCGCCCGGCCCTGCACCTGACGAACAGCGAGTCGCAAGTGTTCTTCACCACGTTGTTTTCAGAGCCGCTGGCTGAAGGCCCCGGGTTGATTGCGAACGCGTTTATTCCGGACCTTCATAATTTTCGCGGGTCCTACGGCGGTAAGGATGTCATTCCACTGTACCGCGACAGTGCTGCTACAGAGCCGAACATCACACCTGGAATCCTCGAATATCTCAGCGAAGAGTTTGGAGAAGCTGTATCCGCTGAAGAACTGGTAGCCTACATCTATGGTGTTATGGGAGGTTTGTCTTACACCCGGAGATTTTGGGTCGAACTGGAATCACCGGGTCCAAGAGTTCCGATTTCCCGTAATATTGATGTTTTCCGACGCGCGTCTGAGCTCGGTCGTCATCTTATTAACCTGCACACTTATGGTGAGCGGTTCGGTTCAGAGCGACGCATTACCCAGGTGCCACAAGGAAGCGCTCGCTGCACGGTGGGAATTTCGGGCGAGATGGAAAATTACCCGCAAGAGTGGTCTTATGACTTAACCTCAAGATTGGTCGTAGGAGATGGGGTATTTGAGCCCGTTTCTCCTGAGATAATGGCTTTTGAAGTATCAGGGTTACAAGTCGTAAAATCCTGGCTTGATTATAGGATGAAGGATCGGGCCGGAAAAAAGTCATCCCCCCTTGATAGCTGGCGACCGGTTCGATGGACGGCTAGTATGACAGACGATCTATTGGAGCTCGTTTGGGTATTAGAGCGCAGCATCGCTATGGAGCCCGAACTAAGCGCTACACTCGACCAAATTGTCGCAGGCCCGACGTTCGCGGCTTCGGAGCTAGCGCACCCCAGTGAAGAAGGACGGCAAGCGCCGCGCGCAAGCTCGGACCTCCTCGATGACCTCCAGCTATTTCCAGGCCTCGAAAAGCCTTCCTCAGATGCAGGTGAACTGGAGTAGAATACATCGAGTGGCATCGAGAATTTGCCGTCAAATCGAGTAATCCCCCGCCTCCAGCTCCAGCCAGTCCACGATCCGCTCGGCCGCCTGCGCGGGCGTCAGGGCCGTGGTGTCCAGGCGGATCTCCGGGTGCTCCGGGGTCTCGTAGGGGCTGTCGACGCCGGTGAAGTTCTTCAGCTCGCCGGCTCTGGCCTTGGCGTAGAGGCCCTTGACGTCGCGCTGTTCGGCGATGGCCAGGGGGGTGTCGACGAAGACCTCCACGAACTCGCCCTCGGCCAGCAGTTCGCGCGCCAGCCGCCGCTCGGCGCGGAAGGGGCTGATGAAGCTGACCAGCACGATCAGGCCGGCGTCGACCATCAGCCTGGCCACCTCGGCGACGCGGCGGATGTTCTCCACGCGGTCCTCGTCGGTGAAGCCCAGGTCCTTGTTGAGGCCGTGGCGCACGTTGTCGCCGTCGAGCAGGTAGGTGTGGCGCCCGCTGGCGTAGAGGCGCTTTTCCACCAGGTTGGCGATGGTCGACTTGCCCGAGCCGGAGAGGCCGGTGAGCCAGACCACGCGGCCGCGCTGGTTCTTCTGGGCGGCTCTGCTGGCCTTGTCGACGTCGAGCGCCTGCCAGTGGATGTTCTGGCTGCGGCGCAGCGCGAAGCGCAGCATGCCGGCGCCCACCGTGCGGTTCGACAGCCGGTCGATGAGGATGAAGCCGCCGGTCTCGCGGTTCTCCGCATAGGCGTCGAAGGGGATGGCGCGGTCGAGGGAGAGGTTGCAGACGCCGATCTCGTTGAGCTCCAGGCGCTTGGCGGCGAGCTGGGCCAGGGTGTTGACGTCCACCCGGTGCTTGGGCTCGGTGACCTGGGCCGAGACCGTGCGGGCGCCGATCTTCAAAAGGTATGGGCGGCCGGGCAGCATGGGCTCCTCGTCCATCCAGACGAGGGTGGCCTCGAACTGGTCGGCGACCTCCGGCGGGCGGGCGGCCTCGGCCAGGATGTCGCCGCGGGAGACGTCGATCTCGTCCTTGAGGGTGAGGGTGACCGACTGGCCGGCGACGGCGCGGGGCAGGTCGCCGCCGAAGGTGACGATGCGCGCCACGGTGCTCTCACGGCCGGAGGGCAGGGCCTTGATGCGGTCGCCGGGCGCGATCTCGCCCGAGGCGATGAGGCCGGAGAAGCCGCGGAAGTCGAGGTCGGGGCGGTTCACCCACTGCACCGGCATGCGGAAGGCCTTGGCCTGCATGTCGTCGCCGACGGGGGCGTCCTCCAGCCACTGCATCAGGCTGGGGCCGGAATACCAGGGGGCGTGCTCGGTGGGGCCGGTGATGTTGTCGCCGCGCAGGGCGGACATCGGGATGGGGGTGTAGTGGTCAAGGCCCAGTTCGCGGGCGAAGGCGGCGTAGTCGGCGAGGATGGCCTCGTACGCAGCGCGGTCCCAGCCGACCAGGTCCATCTTGTTGATCGCCAGGACGACGTGGCGGATGCCGAGCAGGTGGACGAGGTAGGAGTGGCGGCGCGTCTGGGTGAGCACGCCCTTCCTCGCGTCGATCAGGATGACGGCGGCGTCGGCGGTGGAGGCGCCGGTCACCATGTTGCGGGTGTACTGCTCGTGGCCGGGGGTGTCGGCGACGATGAACTTGCGCTTGTCGGTGGAGAAGAAGCGGTAGGCGACGTCGCTGGTGATGCCCTGCTCGCGCTCGGCGGCGAGGCCGTCGACCAGCAGGGCGAAGTCGATCTCGCCGCCTTGCGTGCCGACCCGGCGGCTGTCGGCCTCGAGGGCGGCCAGCTGGTCCTCGAAGATCATCTTGGAGTCGTAGAGCAG
>JADZBR010000155.1 GCA_020852035.1 Caulobacteraceae bacterium | reverse complement strand
GCCGACCTCTGGCGCGAGAGCGGCCGCTATGACGACTACGGCGACGAGATGCTGCGCATCAAGGACCGCCATGAGCGCGACCTGCTCTACGGCCCCACCGCCGAGGAGGTGGTGACCGAGATCTTCCGCGCCTACGTCAAGAGCTACCGCGACCTGCCGCTGAACCTCTACAACATCCAGTGGAAGTTCCGCGACGAGCGCCGGCCTCGCTTCGGCGTCATGCGCGGCCGCGAGTTCCTGATGAAGGACGCCTATTCCTTCGACGTGGACGAGGCCGCCGCGCGCGCCTCCTACAACCGCATGTTCGTGGCCTACCTCAACACCTACGCCCGCATGGGCCTGAAGGCGGTGCCGATGAAGGCCGATCCCGGCCCGATCGGCGGCGACCTGTCCCACGAGTTCATCATCCTGGCCGACACCGGCGAGAGCCAGGTGTTCTGCCACAAGGACCTGATCGAGATGGGCGCGCCCGGGCCGGACGTGGACTGGTACGGCGACCTGCAGCCGCTGGTCGACCAGCGCACCGCCCTCTACGCCGCCACCGACGAGATGCACGACGAGGCCGCCTACGCCCAGGTCCCCGAGGACAAGCGGATGACCGCGCGCGGCATCGAGGTGGGCCACATTTTCTACTTCGGGACCAAATACTCCAAGCCCATGAAGGCGCTGGTGGCCGGCCCGGACGGCGAGCAACGCGAGATCCACGGCGGGTCCTACGGTGTCGGCGTCTCGCGGCTGATGGGCGCGATCATCGAGGCCAGCCATGACGAGGCGGGGATCATCTGGCCCGAGTCCGTGGCGCCCTTCGACGTCGGCCTGATCAACCTGCGCCCCGGCGATGCGGCCTGTGACGCGGCCTGTGATAAGCTCTACCAGGCGATGACCCAGAGCGGCACGAGCGTGCTCTACGACGACACCGACGAGCGGCCGGGCGCCAAGTTCGCGCGCATGGACCTGATCGGCCTCCCCTGGCAGACCATCGTGGGGCCGAAGGGCCTGGCCTCCGGCGTCGTCGAGGTGAAGCGCCGCGCCACCGGCGAGCGCGACGAGAAGAAGCTGGACGAGGTGCTGGCCCAGCTCGGCGGGACCGCTTGACCCCGCGCCCCTTCGGCCAGTGGGAGCGGGAGATCGCCTTCCGCTACCTGCGCGCCCGGCGCAAGGAGGGCGGCGTCGCCCTGATCTCGATCATCTCCTTCGTCGGCATCGCGCTGGCGGTGGCGGTGCTCATCATCGTGATGAGCGTGATGAACGGCTTTCGCGCCGAGCTGCTCGACCGCATCCTCGGCTTCAACGGCCACGCCTTCGTCGCCGGCCCGGCGACGCAGGCGCCGGGCTGGCGCGACCTGCCGCCGCGCATCGTCAAGGTCCCCGGCGTCCTGCGCGCCTCACCGATCGTGGAGTCCTACGCCCTGGTGCAGAGCCCGGTGCAGACCACCGGCGGGGTCGTACGCGGCGTGCGGCCGCAGGACCTGAAGGGCACGCCGCTGATCGCCGGCAACATCAAGCAAGGCTCGCTGGCGACCTTCGGCCAGGGCGATTTCGGCGGCGACACGGTGGTGATCGGCGAGCGCCTGGCCCAGCAGCTGGCCGTGCGCGCCGGCGACCAGCTGACGCTCACCTCGCCGACCGGAGAGGCCACGGTGTTCGGCTCCACGCCGCGCCAGAAGACCTACACCGTCGGGGCGGTCTTCGCGGTCGGCATGACCGACTACGACCAGCTCTTCATCTTCATGCCGCTGGAGCAGGCGCAGCTGTTCTTCGGCCGCGGCGATTCCGCCGATTTCATCGAGATCATGGTGGCTCAGCCCGACGCGGTGGGCGAGCTGCGCCCCGCCATCGCCCGCGCCGCCGGCCCCGGGGCCATCGTCTCCGACTGGCGCGACAAGAACAGCCAGTTCTGGGGCGCGCTGCAGGTGGAGCGCAACGTCATGCGCCTGATCCTGATGCTGATCGTCGCCATCGCGGCCATGAACATCATCTCCGGCCTCGTCATGCTGGTGAAGAACAAGGGCCGCGACATCGCCATCCTGCGCACGATGGGGGCGGGGCAGGGGGCGATCCTGCGCATCTTCTTCATGACCGGCGCCAGCATCGGCGCGGCGGCCACCGCCACCGGCCTGGCGGTCGGCGCCCTGTTCTGCGCCTTCATCAAGCCGATCCAGAAGGTGGTGGAGGCGGTGACCGGCGCCAGCGTGTTCAACGCCGACGTCTACTTCCTCACCACCCTGCCGGCGAAGATCGACTGGGCCGAGGTGGTGGGCGTGGTGTTCTGGGCGCTGCTGGCCAGCTTCGTGGCCACCCTGCCGCCGGCCTGGCGCGCCTCGCGCCTCGATCCGGTGGAGGCGCTGCGCTATGAGTGAGCCGGTCCTGCGCCTTTCGGGCGTGACGCGCACCTAGGTCACCGACGCCGGTCGCCTGGAGGTGCTGAAGGGGTGCGACCTGGAGGTCGCGCCGGGCGAGGTGGTCGGGCTGATCGGCCCGTCGGGCTCGGGCAAGTCCTCGCTGCTGCACGCCGCCGGGCTGCTGGAATACCCCGACGCCGGCCAGGTGGCGATCGCCGGCCAGGACGCCACCGGCCTGCCGGACCGGGCCCGCACGCGCCTGCGGCTGGGCGCCATCGGCTTCGTCTACCAGTTCCACCACCTGCTGCCGGAGCTGACCGCGCGCGACAACGTCGCCCTGCCGCAGCAGATCGCCGGCAAGCCCATCGCCGAGGCCCGCCGCCACGCCGAGGCCCTGCTGGCCGACCTGGGCCTGGCCGAGCGCAGCCACCACCAGCCCGCCCAGCTCTCCGGCGGCGAGCAGCAGCGTGTCGCCATCGCCCGCGCCCTGGCCAACGCCCCGCGGCTGATCCTCGCCGACGAACCCACCGGCAACCTCGATCCGGCCACGTCCGTGGCGGTGTTCGACAACCTCTTCGAGATCGTCCGCCGCTCCGGCGCGGCGGCCCTGATCGCCACCCACAACCTCGACCTCGCCGAGCGAATGGACCGGGTGCTGGCCTTGCGCGACGGGCATGTGGAGCCGTGGGCGGGGCGCGCCTAGGGCGATCCGGCCGATCCTGCATAAACACGCCATTCGGCCGCCGCGCGGGGCCGGACGGGCCTGTCTGCAAGATCCCCGCGGGCGGACGCCGGACGCCCCGCATATTTCCGACTTGACCGTGAGAACAAAAGGGGAATAAGAACAAATAACGAACAGAAACCGGATGGGGTTGTCCACATGTTGACCTTCGCGCGCGAGAGCCTGGCGCTTGCTTCGGTGACCGGCTTCGTCTGGATGGTGTGCACGCTGGCGCAATTCGCCGGCTGAGTCGGAAGGGTGAGGGCGCTGTGAGCGAGGCGGCGGCGAACGAGGGCTTCGTGCACCTGCGGGTGCGTTCGGCCTATTCGCTGCTGGAAGGCGCGATCAAGGCCGACGCGATCGGCAAGCTGGCGGCGGCGGACGGCATGCCGGCGGCGGCCATCGCCGACCGGGCCAACCTCTTCGCGGCCCTGGAGTTCTCGCAATATACCCGGGACGCCAAGGTGCAGCCGATCATCGGCTGCGCCCTGCCGGTCAGCGGCATCGGCGGGCGGCCGCCGGAGCGCTGGGCCCGGACCCCGACGGTGGTGCTGCTGGCCCAGACCGAGACGGGCTTCCGCAATCTCACCGAACTGTCCTCGGCGGCCTATCTGGAGGTCGAGGCGAACGAGGAGCCGCATGTCCCCTGGGAAGAGGTGGCGGCGCGCGCCGAGGGGCTGATCCTGCTCTCCGGAGGCCCGGACGGTCCGGTGGACCCGCTGTTCGCCGCCGGCAAGGCCGAGGAGGCCAGGGCCGCGCTGGCCCGGATGCACGCCGCCTTCGGCGACCGCTTCTACGTCGAACTGCAACGCCACGGCCTGCCGGCCGAGGCGGCCGCCGAACCGGGGCTGGTGGCCTACGCCTACGACCATGACGCGCCGCTGGTCGCCACCAACGACTGCTATTTCCCGCGCGCCGAGATGCACGCGGCGCATGACGCCCTGCTCTGCATCGCCGATGGCGCCTTCACCGGCCAGGACGAACGCCGGCGGGTGAGCGCCGAACACTGGTTCAAGCCGGCGGCGGAAATGCGCACGCTTTTCGCCGACCTGCCGGAGGCGTGCGACAACACCCTCGACATCGCCCGCCGCTGCGCCTTCATGGTGCAGAAGCGCGACCCGATCCTGCCGAGGTTTCCGACGCTCGGCGGTCGCAGCGAGGACGAGGAACTGGCCGAACAGGCGAGGGCGGGCCTTCGCCACCGCCTGACCCTCCACGGCGCGGCGCGGCCGGAGCCGGAGTACTGGGAGCGGCTGGAATACGAGATTGGCGTCATCCAGAAGATGGGCTTTTCCGGCTACTTCCTGATCGTCTCGGACTTCATGAAGTGGTCGGTGGCGAACGGCATCCCGGTAGGGCCTGGGCGGGGCTCGGGCGCCGGCTCGCTGGTCGCCTGGTCGCTGCTGATCACCGGCCTCGACCCGCTGAAATACAGCCTGATCTTCGAGCGCTTCCTGAACGTCGAGCGCATCTCCATGCCCGACTTCGACATCGACTTCTGCCAGGAGCGGCGCGAGGAGGTGATAGCCTACGTGCAGGAGAAGTACGGTCGCGACCGGGTGGCCCAGATCATCACCTTCGGCACCCTGCAGGCCCGCGCGGCCCTGCGCGACGTCGGCCGGGTGCTGCAACTGCCGCTCGGCATGGTCGACCGGCTGGCCAAGATGGTGCCGGCCAACCCGGCCAATCCGGTGACCCTGGCCCAGGCCGTCGAGATCGAACCGCGCCTGAAGGCCGCCCGCGACGAGGACCCGTCCGTCGCCCAGATGCTCGACGTCGCGCTGCAGCTGGAGGGGCTCTACCGCAACGCCTCGACCCACGCGGCCGGCATCGTCATCGGCGACCGGCCGCTGACCGAGCTCGCGCCGCTCTACCGCGACCCGCGCTCGGAGCTGCCGGCCACCCAGTACAACATGAAGTGGGTGGAGAGCGCGGGCCTGGTGAAGTTCGACTTCCTGGGCCTGAAGACCCTGACCGTGGTCGACCGCGCCATGCGCCATCTGGAAAAGCGCGGCGCGGGCTTCCCGTTGGAACAGCTGGAGCTGGAGAACACCGCCGCCTACGACCTGATGGCCTCGGGTCAGACCGTTGGGGTGTTCCAGTTGGAAGGGCAGGGGATGCGCGACACCCTGCGCCAGCTGAAACCCACCTCTCTGGAGGAGGTGACCGCGCTCATCTCGCTCTATCGGCCCGGGCCGATGGACTCGATTCCCGAGTATGTCGACTGCAAGTCGGGGCGAAAGCCGGTCAACGTCCACCACCCCATGCTCGAGCCGGTGCTGGCGGAGACCTATGGCGTCATCGTCTACCAGGAACAGGTGATGCAGATCGCCCGGCTGATGGCCGGCTACAGCCTGGGCGAGGCCGACCTTCTTCGCCGCGCGATGGGCAAGAAGAAGAAGGAGGAGATGGACAAGCAGCGGGCCCGCTTCAACGCCGGCGCCGCCGAGCGGGGCATCCCCGCCGATCTGGCCGAGACCCTCTTCGAGCTGATGGCCAAGTTCGCCGGCTACGGCTTCAACAAGTGCCACGCTGCGCCCTACGCCCTGATCGCCTACCAGACCGCCTGGCTGAAGGCGAACGCGCCCGTCGAGTTCTTCGCCGCCTCGATGAGCCTCGACATCTCTAACACCGACAAGCTGGCGGTCTTCTACCAGGACGCGCGCAAGCTCGGGGTGAAGATCCTCCCCCCCGACGTGAACCGCTCCTTCGCCGACTTCGAGGTCGAGGACGGCGCGGTGCTCTACGCCCTCGGCGGCGTACGCAACCTCGGCCTGGCCGCCATGCAGCACGTGGTCGAAGTGCGCCAGGACGGCGGGCCGTTCCGCGACATCTTCGACTTCGTCGAGCGCATCGATCCCCGGCAGGTCAACAAGCGCGCCCTGGAGACCCTGGCGCGTTCGGGCGCCTTCGATTCCATCCACCCGAACCGCGCCCAAATCGTCGCCGCCGCCGATGTGCTGATCGCCCATTCCCAGGCGCTGGCCGCCGACCGGGCGTCTTCGCAGGAGAGCCTGTTCGGCGACCAGAGCGAGGCGGCGCGCCCGCGCCTTGCGAAGGCCGAACCCTGGGAGCAGGCTCAGCGGCTGGACGAGGAGATGGCGGCGGTCGGCTTCTACCTCTCCGGCCACCCGCTCGACCCGCTGGTCGATGCGCTGAGGAAGCGCCGCACAGACCTGCTGACCGAGGTGATCGAGAAGGCCAACGCCGGCGGCGAGGCCTTCCGCATGGCCGGCGTCGTGCGCCGCCGCCAGGAGCGCACCGCCTCCGGCAGCGGCGAGAAGTTCGCCTTTGTCTCGCTCTCCGACCCGACCGGCGAGTACGAGGTGCTGTTCCCGCCCGAATCCCTGCGCCGCTGCCGCGAGTGGCTGGAGCCGGGCAAGTCGGTGGCGCTGAAGGTGCGGGCCAGGGCCAAGGACGGCGAGGTGCGCTTCTTCGGCGACGACGCCGAGCCGATCGAGCGGCTGGTCGAGCAGGCCGCCGCGGGCCTGCGCATCCACCTGTCGCCGCGCAGCGCCGAAATCGAGGCCCTCAAGCAGCGGCTTTCCGGCGTCGCCAGCCAGCGGGGCGGCGAGGTGGTGCTGGTCGCTGCCATGGAGGGGCGCGAGATCGAGGTGAAGCTGCCGGGCCGCTTCGCCCTGAACCCCTCCGTGCGCGGGGCGTTGAAGACCGCGCCGGGCGTGCTGCTGGTGGAGGAGATGTGATGGCCGAGCAGACCTATGAGGGCAGCTGCCACTGCGGGGCGGTGGCCTATTCGGCGAAGCTCGATCTCGAGGCGCCGGTGATCTCCTGCAACTGCTCGCACTGCCGGCGAAAGGGCTTCCTGCTGGCCTTCGTGCAGCCCGACGCCTTCGATCTGAAGAAGGG
>JADZBR010000154.1 GCA_020852035.1 Caulobacteraceae bacterium | reverse complement strand
GGGAACCGGATAGCCGTCCTCGCCGACGGGGCCATAGGTCGCTTCCCAGATGCCCAGCTGATAGTTCTGCCGGCCCTTCGAGCCGAACACGGCCTCCAGGCGCGAGAGCTGGCGCATGGTCGCCGTCGGCTTGCCCTCTACCGTGCGGCGGAAGGGGATTTCGGCGGTTTCATAGGGACTGATCGGCGTGGTGAACGCCTGTTCGTCCTCGTAGATGTTGACCAGGCCCCAGCGGCGGAAGTCGATCGGGTCGGGGTTGTAGACCCAGGCGCCGCCGAAGAAGTCCGGATATTTCAGCTGCAGGGCCAGCGCCTCCCAGCCGCCGGTCGAGGCCCCCTGGGTGATGCGGCCGTAGGGCTTGCCGATGCCGCGGAACTTCTTCTCGATGGCCGGGATCAGTTCCTGGACGATGGCGTCGCCGTAGGGGCCGTTGTTGGCCGAGTTCACCGAGTAGCCCTCGAGGAAATAGGGCGAGGACTGGTAGAGGCTGGCCGCCAGGAAGCGCGGGAAGCCCTCCGAATCCCAGGTCTTGTAGAAGTCGTAGCCGATCTGGACGTTGGCGCCCTCGCGCGCGGCCTTGCGCATCGCCTCGATGCGGGCCGGGTCGGGCGCAGTGGTGTCGAAGCTGTAGGGCCGCTCGCCGTGGCTGTTGGCGTAGACCACGGGGTAGCGGGCGTCGGGGTGTTCGTTGAACCCCTTCGGCAGCAGCACGGTCGCGCCGAGGTAGACTGGCGTGCCCCAGAATTTCGTCAGGATCTTGCTCTGGATGGTGATCTGCTTGAGCCACTCGGTCTCCTTGAGCGGCTCGGCGGGGCCGATCAGCTTGTCGAGCTTGATCGGCACCACCGCGTCGGAGGCCGGATCGATCGTGACCTTCTGCACTGCGCTGTAGGGATTGCCCTCCAGCATCGGCGGGAAGATGCGGCCGACGTTCTTGGGAACCCAGTGCTTGATGGGAACCCAGATGGTCTTGCCGTCCGAACGGGTGACCTTGTCGTAGCGGGTCAGCACCGCCTGCACGTAGTAGTCGCCGGCCGGCAGCTCGGAGAGGTCTTCCATCGGATAGCCGATGGCCGTGGCGTCGATGGTGGCGCTGGCGCCGGGCTTGAGACCCTCGACGTCGATGGCGAAGGCGGCCGGGCCGGCGAGTCCGATGGTCAGGCGCGGCTCCGGTGTCTGGCGGGTGGCGGCGACCACGAACAGGCGGCCGGTCATCGGTGTCTTGCTGGCCGCCGGGTCCAGCGTCACCTCGAACCTCGGCGCGGCCTCGGCCAGGCCCGCCAGCATCAGGGCGGCCGCCGCGCCCGCCGTCGCCAGAGCGCCCCGCAAGGCGCCGCCCCATGCCGTCATGGCCTTCCCCCGATATGAACCTTCACCCGACGCGATGCGCCGGGCCGATGAATCCGCCACTGGTCAGAGCCCCTCCCCATTGGGGAGAGGCCGGTCAGCCCGCCGCCGGACCGATGGTCTTCACCGGCTTGCCGTCGTCGCCAAGGAACTGGATCTCCGCCGCGCCGTCGGCCTTCACCAGCATCAGGATGCGGGGCTTGCCGGCCGCATCGCTGAGCATCACCGCCGAGGACCGGTCGCCGGTCTTGCCGACGAAGACCCGCTGCTTCACGTCCACCGCGCCGGAGGCGATCAGCTCCTTGGTCAGGGCCTCGCGCTCGGCGGGGGTGGCGGTCGCCATCTTGCCGAAGGCGTCGAACGGCAGGGGCTTGTCCGGCCGGTCGCTGATCGTCAGGCCGCCGCGCTTGGTTCCGTCCGGGCTCTCGGATTGGTTCAGCACCACCACCTGGTCCTGCTCGAACTGGTCGAACGAAAGGTGCCCGCTGGAGCCGATCACCCGCCCCTGCGCGTCACGCCGGCCGCCGAAGGTGAGGCCGCCGTTCTCGGTGCCTTCCTCGTTGAAGAAGAGGATACCGGCGGTCCTGCGGTTCGGGTGCGGATGGTTGACGCCCTTGTGGATGATGCCGGGCATGCGGTCGGTGTTGGAGATCACCATCCTGAGGGTGCCGTCGGCTTCGCGCAGGTTGATCCGCTGCACGTCGATCTCGCCGAAGACGGCCTTGTCCGGCTGGCTTATCGCCTGGGTGGCGAAAAGTCCCGCCACGGCCGTGGTCATCACCACGCTGTAGCCCAGCAAGAGCCTGTTCAGTCGAGCCCCCATCGTCGCCTCCATTGATCGCTTCTGAAGCCACGATGCGCGGGCGGGGCCGATCCGCCAGCCCCGCGCCCTACGTCCGGCTCGCACGCAGCCGGGCGTAGACCTCCTGCGGCCAGCGCTTGTGGACCCAGAACCAGTCGTCGGGGTGCTCGCGCACCCGCGCTTCGATGAAGGCGCTGATGGCGGCGACGCCGCGTTCGACGTCGCCGGCCTTGTCACCGGTGTCGGGGATGGGGATGGGGTCGTGGACCACCAGCTTGAAGCGCACGCCCGGCAGGCGCTGGGCCGACATCGGCACCACCCGGGCGCCGAAGCGCAGGGCCAGGCGCGTGGCCCCCGGGGCGGTGTGCGCCGGTTCGTCGAAGAAGGGGACCGCCGGACCGGGATTGTACTTCTGGTCGTTCATCAGGGCGACGCATTCGCCGCGGCCGAGGGCGGCGACCAGTTCGCGGGTGCCGTCGCCCTTGGGGGCGAAGAGTTCGACGCCGTAGCGGGCGCGGCTCGTCTTGATGCGGGCGTCGACGTGGGGGTTGTTGGTCGGCCGGTAAGTGATCTGGCAGGTGATCCCGGCGGCCAGGATCGCGGCGGGCATCAGCTCCCAGTTGGCGAAGTGGCCGGAGATGAAGATCACCGGCTCTCCGGTGCGGGCGATTTCTTCCAGCTTCTCCTCGCCGACGATCTCCAGCCGGCCGCTGGCGGGCGTCAGCCGGTCCATCATCAGAAGCTCGAAGAAGGTGCGCATGGTGTTGTCCCATTGCGCGTCCAGCAGCCGCCGGCGCTCGGCCTCGGGCATATTGGGGAAGGCGATCTTCAGGTTGTCGGCGGCGGTCTTGTGCGTGCCGGTCAGCGGGCCGAGGGTGCGGCCCACCCAGCCGCCGAGGTTGGAGGCGGTCTCCAGCGGCATCAGGCGCACCAGGCCCACGACCACGTCATAGGCGAAGGCCTCCAGTCGCCAGACCAGGCGCTGCAACAGGGAATGGCGGGGCTCGGCCATGACGCCTGAAATAGCCCCGGCCGGCGATCCCGCGCAACGCGACGGGCCGCTCGCCCGGCACGCGACTTGCGGATTTGAAGGCGGCCCGTCCCGCTGTGGGACAGGTGAGAAGACTTCAGACCGGCGGCGAGAATTTGATGTCCACCGATATCGACACCCACCTCGGCAATCGCCTGCGCCGGCGCCGGCGCCTGCTGGGCATGACCCAGCAGCAGCTGGCCTCGTCCTGCGGCGTGCGCTTCCAGCAGATCCAGAAGTACGAGTGCGGCGCCAACCGCATCTCGGCCGCGCGCCTGTGGAGCCTCTCGGCGGCCCTGGATGTGCCGATCGGCTATTTCTACGACGGCCTCTCCGACGCCGAGCGCGCCGCGGCCAACGACAGCGGCGAGGACGTGAAGGTCTCCTCCAAGGAGACGATGGACCTGATCCGCGCCTACTACCAGCTCGGCGAGCGCCCGCGCCGCCGGCTGCTCGACCTGGCCAAATCGCTGCACGACGAGTCCAGCGCGGCCTGACCCTGTTGCCTCGGCGGGCTAGGGGGCGCTAAGCCCGCCGGATGCTCAGCCCCGATGACCTCGCCGACCTCCTCTCGTTTCTGGTCGAGCTGAACAGGGCGTCGGGGCTGAGCATCGCTCCCCTGTTCCGCGCCGACCACGGCCTGGCCGACAAGGGCGGGCGGCTCGGCTTCGATCCCGTCACCGAAGCCGACAAGGGCGCGGAAGCGGTGATCCGCAAGCGGATCGCCGAGCGCTACCCGCACCACGGCGTGATCGGCGAGGAATACGGCGAGGATCGGCCGGACGCCGAGTTTGTCTGGGTGATCGACCCGATCGACGGCACCCGCGCCTTCATCTCCGGCATCCCGATGTGGACCACCCTGATCGCGCTGCGGCACGAGGGGAAGCCCGTGCTGGGCTCCATCGGCCAGCCCTACCTCGACGAGCTCTACATCGGTCACGGCGGCGGCTCTCAGCTGATCTCGCGGGGGCGGACGACGCCGCTGAAGGTGCGGTCCTGCGAGAAGCTGACCGAGGCGATCATCCACTCGACGGACCCGCACGCCTATTTCTCGCCGGCCGAGCTGGGCGCCTGGAACCAGGTGCGCTCGGCGGCCAAGCTGACGCGGCTCGGCTGCGACGCCTACGGCTATGCGATGGTGGCGGCCGGGACCATCGACCTGGTGGTGGAGCCCTCGGGCCTGAAATCCTGGGATGTGGAGTGCGCCATCCCGTTGATCGCCGGGGCCGGCGGGATCACCTGCGACTGGCGGGGCCAGCCGGTGGGCCAGAACGGCGGCCAGCTGGTGATCGCCGGCGACCGGCGGGTGCTTGACGAGGCGCTGGTGGCGCTGAGACGCTCAGCCGTCTGACCGAGGCGGGGGGCCGGGTCGCCCCACGGATGTCTCGGCGAACATCAATGCGCCCCCGACGCCGGTGTGGGCCGGGCGGCTCTATCGGGTGGGCGACAGCGGCGCCTTCAGCCTGGCCGGCGCCGGCGAAGCGATCCACAACCGCAACGGCGCCGTTCGCGTGGACGGCCGCACGCCGATCTGGCGCAAGGACTAGGCGACCCGCGCCGCCAGGTCGTCGAACTCGCGCCACCAGGCCGCGCGGATATCGTCGGTCTCCATCATGATCTCGTGGTAGGCGCCGGGAATCTCGACGTACCGGGCGTCGGGGGCCTGCGCGACGAGGCGGCGCGCGCCGGCGTTGTCCACCAGCTTGTCGTCGCCGGCCGCGACGATGGTCAGGGGCAGGGCGATCTTCGCCGCGTTCCGCGGCCTGGCCAGCCAGCCGGTGGCGGCGAAGGCGAAGTCCAGCCAGCCCCAGGTCGGGGCGCCCAGCGCCAGGTCGTGACATTCCGCCACCTGCCCGCATTGCCGGGCGTAGCGGGCCGCATCGTGGGTCAGGCTGTTGGTCGTGAAGTCCGCGCCGAACGGGTCCCCCGGCTGGCCGAAGACGTAGCCGCCTCCACGCAGGCGCGCGAAGATCCAGGCCAGCAGCCGCGCGCCGACCATCCGCCGCGCCGCCGCCAGGCCCAGCATGGGGGCGGAGAGCACCGAGCCGGCGAACCGGCTCGCCTGGCCGTGCGCCAGGGCCAGCGCGGTCAGGCAGCCGCCCATCGAATGGCCGACCGCGATCCAGGGTTTCGGCAGCCGGTCCTCGAAGGCGGCGAGCAGGCGCGCGTAGTCCTCCAGGAAGTCGCGGTAGCCGATGGCGTGCCCCTTCAGCCGGTCGGGCAGGGCGTGGTGCGAAAGGCCCTGGCCGCGCCAGTCGTGCACCAGCACCACGAAGCCGCGGGCGACAAGCTCGCCCACCACCTCGAAATACTTCTCGATCACCTCGGTGCGGCCGGGCGAGAGGACCACCGAGCCGCGCGGCTTCCCTTCGGGCGAGAACAACGCGGCCCGCAGGCGCGCGCCGCCGAAGCCGGCGATCCACTCGGCCCCGCCGCGCGGCGGGATCGGCGCGGCCGCGGTGGCGATCAGCGGCGCAGTCGTGGTCATGGCTTGGCCCCTTCGGTGCGGGCCGCAGGTTAGCCCGTCGCGCCGCGTCGCGCCCAGTCCGCTATTTGCAACTCGCTCGCAATTGCGTCAGGCTGCCGCCCGCGATCCTTGGAGAACCCCGTGACCGATCTCACGCTTGCCGATCTCGACACCATCTATCGGCAACCTTCGCCGCTCGTGCAGCACAAGTCGCTGGACCACGTCGACAAGCACGGGCGCGCCTTCATCGGCTTTTCGCCGTTCTGCGTCGTCAGCGCGGCCGGACCGGACGGTTCGATCGACGTCTCGCCGCGTGGCGGCGAACCCGGCTTCGTGCATGTCAGCGAGGACGGCAAGACGCTGTTCCTGCCCGACCGGCCGGGCAACAACCGGCTGGACACCTTGCGCAACCTGGCGGGCGGGGTCGGGCGCATCGGCATGATGTTCCTGATCCCCGGCTTCGATGACGTCTATCGCGCCAACGGACGCGCGAGCCTGCACAACGACGCCGATCTCCTGGCCAGGTTCGAGGAGTTCGGCCGCCTGCCTCGCCTGGTGGTGAAGGTGGCGGTCGAGGAAACCTTCCTGCACTGTCCCAAGGCCTTGATGCGGGCTCGCCTGTGGGACGCCGAGGCCCAGGTGCCGCGCGAGCGGCTGCCCAGCGGCGCGGAGATGATCTTCGACCAGTTGAACCTGGGAAAGGTCCCGGTTTCGGACGAGGTGATCATCGCCGACTACAAGACCCAGCTCTGACCCTAGGTAAACTGCTGGAACGGAAGAACTTCCCGGAACATTACAAGGACTACACAATCGTTCGTATTTGTGTAACCGTGAGTCCGCCCGACCACGCCGACATAAGGCGGGCGGGCGAGCTGGGAGGTAAAACGCATGCGGCGCATCGCGCTGTCACAAGGAAAGCTGTCGCGGGGAAATCTGTCCTCCGCCCGTGGCAAGGACGCCAAATCCGTCGCCTGCATCGCGTTCGTCGCGGTCCTCGGCGTCGCCTTCTGGAGCGGCGCGGTGTGGATCGGCGAGACGCTGGTGAGGCTGTCGAGCGGCGGCTACTAGGGGGCTCGCCGCGGTAGCGCGTTGCGCTTGCGGCTGATCGAGAACTCCAGTGTCGAAGCCGCGACCTGATCGCAGAGCGGCCAGAAGTCCTGCAGGATGCGAACCTCCGCGCCCTGGGCGACGAGTTCGCCCATGACGTCCGTCACCACGCGCACGCCGACCGGCTCCACGGAACCGCGCGCGATCCAATAGCCGGCCTCGGGCAGGGCGAGCTCGAACGCCGCCGTCGGCAGCTCGTAGATGTGGAGCGTGCAGGCCTGCAGACGTTCCAGCCATTCCTTCTCGAAGGCGACCACCCGGCGCGCGCCGTGCAGGAAGCGCTTGGCGTCCTCGGCGGTTGTGTGGTCGGCGCGGCCGAAGGTGATGCGCGGGCAGTCGCGCGGCGTCATGAAGTTGACGAGATGCGGCTCGTCGATCGCCCAGACGCAGTCGCCGTGCACGCCGGAATCCTGCGGCGCGGGCGACGGGCGCGGGTGGAACACGGCGATGCCGGGCTCCTCGCTGACGTGGAAGAGGCGCATGGCGAGGGCGTCTAAGCCTTCCCCCGATACGGGGGAAGTGGCCCGACGGCGAAGCCGAGGGCCGATGGGGGAGGTTTGAGAGGAAGCGCAGGCTTCCCCCATCGACCTTCCAGCCTGCGGCTGTCAGGCCACTTCCCCCATTCTGGGGGAAGGTTTCAGGTCACGCCCGACCCACGCTGGCGTAGTCGAAGCCGCGGGCGCGCATGTCGGCGGGCTTGTAGATGTTGCGCAGGTCGACGATGCGCGGCCGGCGCATCACCAGCTTGATACGGTCGAGGTCCAGCGCCCGGAACTGATCCCATTCGGTGAGGATCACCACCGCGTCGGCGTTCTCGGCGACATCGTAGGGGCCGTCCTTGAAGTCAACGTCGCGCAGCAGTTGGCGCGCCTCGTGGGTTCCTTCTGGGTCGAAGGCCTGCACGCTGGCGCCCCGCGCCTGCAGGGCCGGCACTATGTCCAGCGAGGGCGCGTCGCGCATGTCGTCGGTGTTCGGCTTGAAGGTCAGACCGAGGATGCCGATCGTCAGCCCGGCGATGTCGCCGCCGAGGGCGTCCGCGATCTTGTCGGCCATCGCCTTCTTGCGGGCGGCGTTGACGCTGACGGTGGTCTCCACCAGCCGCACCGGCGCGCCGGCGTCGGCGGCGGTCTGCACCAGGGCCAGGGTGTCCTTCGGAAAGCATGAGCCGCCATAGCCCGGCCCGGCGTGCAGGAACTTGCCGCCGATGCGGTTGTCGAGGCCGATGCCGCGGGCCACCTGCTGCACGTCGCCGCCCACCGCCTCGCAGAGGTCGGCCATCTCGTTGATGAAGGTGATCTTCATCGCGAGGAAGGCGTTGGCCGCGTACTTGATCAGCTCCGAGGTGCGCCGGTCGGTGAACACCATCGGCGTCTCGTTGAGGTAGAGCGGGCGGTAGAGCTCGGTCATCACCGGCCGGGCGCGTTCGTCCTCCAGGCCGACCACCACGCGGTCGGGGCGCTTGAAGTCCTCGATGGCCGCGCCCTCGCGCAGGAACTCCGGATTGGAGACCACGGCGAAGTCGGCATCCGGGCGGGCCTGGCGGATGATCTTCTCGATCTCGTCGCCGGTTCCCACCGGCACGGTGGATTTGGTGACCACCACGGTGAAGCCGTCGATCAGGCCGGCGATCTCGCGGGCGGCGGCGTGGACATAGGAGAGGTCGGCGTGGCCGTCGCCCCGGCGCGAGGGCGTGCCGACGGCGATGAACACGGCGTCGGCGGCGCGGATCGCCTCGGCGGCGTCGGTGTCGAAGAACAGGCGGCCCTCGCGCACGTTCTTGGCGACCAGGTCTTCGAGGCCGGGCTCGTAGATCGGGATGCCGCCGGCCCGCAGGCGCTCGATCTTCGCCGCCTCCTTGTCGATGCAGGTGACGGTGTGGCCGAAGTCGGCGAAGCAGGCGCCCGAGACGAGGCCGACGTAGCCTGCGCCAATCATCGCAACGCGCATGGGATCTCCCGGTCAGGGGTGCGGGCGGCGTTTGGCACGCGTCGCCGCCCAGGGCAACACAGCTCAGATCAGCCAGTTGCGCGGCCGCGGGTAGGGCTCGCCCTGCATGACGTAGAGCAGGCCGACGATGCAGCGCACCGCCACCCACAGGCTCACCACGCTGACGATGACGCCGCCCAGGATCAGCGCGGGGATGCCGATCAGCACGATGGACAGCGGAATGCCGACGATGATCAGGACCCAGCCGATCAGCCAGAAGAAGATAGACAACCAGAAAGTGTAGATCTGGAAGATGTAATGCGTCTCGGTGCGCGGCGCGGCCCTGTCGCGGCAGACGTAGGCCATGATGATCCCAATCACGATGGTGACGCCGTTCACCAGGCCGAGCAGGTAGAGGCCGTAGACGATGGCCGGCAGCACCCGGTCCTCGACGGGTTGCGAGGCGGCGGGCGGCGGCGGCACGATCATGGGCTCGGACAAGAGCGTTCCCTCCAGCGTGACCATGAATGTGGGGAATTGCGGCCGCGGGCGCAAATCCGCGATCAGGCCAGGTGCTGGCCGGAGTCGACGGCGATCATCTGGCCGGTCACCGCGCCGGCGCCGATGAGATAGGTCAGGGCCGTGCCGATCTCCTCGGGGTCGACCGGACGATTGAGCAGTGTCGCCTGCGCTTCCGCCTCGAACTCGCCCGCCGCCTGGTGGATCGACGCCAGGGTCGGTCCGGGGCCGATGGCGTTGACCCGCCAGCGAGGGGCCAGGGCCTGGGCCATCATCCGCGTGGCGGTCCACAGGGCGCCGCGGCTGATCCCATAGCTGAAGAACTCGGGCGTGGGGCGCCAGACCCGCTGGTCCAGGAGGTTGACGATCAGGCCCTCGCGGCCCTCCGGCAGGCGCGCGGCCACGGCCTGGGCAAGCAGGATCGGGGCCCGCAGGTTGGCGTCCAGGTGCGCCGCCAGGCTGGCGGGCGTCAGGTCGTCCAGCCGGTCTGGCTGGAACAGCGAGGCGTTGTTGACCAGCAGGGTGACCGGCCCCAGCGCCGCCTCGGCGTCGGCCGCCAGGTCCGCCAGAGCGGCGGGGTCGGTGAGTTCGGCGGCCACCGTTTCGCAACGCCGGCCGCGTTCGCGCACCAGGTTGCAGGTGACCTGAGCCTCGGGGTCGCCGCGGTGGTGCACCGCCACGTCGTAGCCTGCATCCGCCGCCGCCAGCGCCAGCACCCGACCCAGCCGCTTGGCCGCCCCGGTGACCAGCGCCACCCCCCTGTCGCCGCCGTTCACCATTCTGAAAGCTGCATCGATACAACTATAGGTAGAACAAGCACGTCGCCCTCATGCCACACGATCGGATCGACCCGCCCCCGAGCCATATCGCCCAACCGGCGACCGAAAGGCGCGTAAAGTCAAGCTGCGACCTCTATGCCGCGGTCGGCCGGGCGGTGGACGACTCGCTGACCAGCGGCCTGCTCCTGTCGCTCAGGCTCGATCCCCGGTTGCGGGGCCTCAGGGCTGTTGAGGGCGGCGCTGTAGCGCTGGCTGTCCGGGCCGTGATCGCCGCCGCGGCGCAAGGCGCTGGCGGGGAGGCGGTGCTGGTCCGCGCCCGCGCGCAGGACGACGAAGTCGAGATCGCCGTGGCGCATCGCGCCGCGGCCTCGCCCCCGCCCGCAAGCTCGATCCGACGCGCGGCGTGCGCCGCGCGGCGGGCGGGGGCGAGCCTGTCGGTCGCGAGCGAAGACGGACGACTGGTCTGGCGGCTGGCGCTGTTCGCACCCCAGACGCCGCCAGCTGTGCTGCTGGTGTCGCCGGACCCCTACCGGCAGGTGGAACTGGCGTCGATGCTGGAGGGGCTGGGCTATCGCGGCGAGACCGCGGGCGGAGAGCGGGAGATGCTGGGCCGGCTGGCGGCCGAGCCCTACGCGGCGCTCGTGGTCGATCTGGAACAGGATGAGCAGGCTGTGAGCGTGCTTTGTCGCCTGGCCCGGGCCGCGCGCTGGCCGCCGCTGCTGGCCCTGGCGGGAGCGGACGCGGCGCTGTCTCGCGGGACGCTGCAGGCGGCGGGATTCGCCGGGGTGATCGTGCGCCCGCTGATCGGGGCGCAGGTCGCGGCGGCGCTGGCCGCCGCCGGGCTTCAGTCGAAGCGGCCGAACTCGTAGCGGTTGAGCGCCGCGAAGACGACCAGGAAGATCAGGATGGTGTAGATCGCGGACATGGCGGGCTCCGAAGCGTGAGGCGGGTTTAGCGGCGTCCGTTCGGCGCGGCAAGGCGGTTGCGGCGGGCCGGCCGCGCGGCCAAGGTTCGCCAAGCACAAGCACGAGAAAACGCCATGCCGCTCAGCCCTATTCCCAACGACGCCTTCCGGAAGATCGCCGTCGGCATCGACCGGCCGGAGGACGTGGTGGTGAGCCGGGACGGGCGCGTCTTCGCGTCCGATCACCAGTGCGCGGTGGCCGCGATCGGCGCGGACGGCGGCTTCACCCGCATGGGACCTCGCGGCGGGGCGCCGAACGGCATCAACCTGGACACCCAGGGGCGTGTGGTGATCGCCAACTTCGGCATCTACGACCGCGAACCCGGGCCGCTGCAGCGGTTCGACCCGGCGAGCGGGACGCACGAGACCCTGCTGACCGAGGTGGAGGGCCGGGCGCTGACCTCGGCCAACTATCCGATGATCGACAGCGCCGGGAACATCTGGTGCGCCAACTCCACCCATGCCGAAACCTGGCCGCAGGCGCTGGACGGGCGCACCGATGGCTTCATCTTCGTGCTGCGGCCGGACGGTTCGGCCAGCGTGGTGGCCGAGGGGCTGAAGTTCCCGAACGGGACGGCGCTGTCGGCCGACGAGCGGTTCCTCTACTGCGCCCAGACCCGCGGGGCGGATGTGCTGCGCTTTCCGATCCTGCCGGGCGCGCGGCTCGGCCCGGGCGAGCGCTACGGCCCGGTGCTGGGCCGGCTGCAGGCCCCGGGCGCCGAACCCGTGCCGCCGAGCGACCTCGGCTACACCGACGGAATCGGGTTCGACGCGGAAGGCAATCTCTGGGTCTGCCTGCCGGGCGCCAACAAGGTGGTGGCGATCACGCCGGCGCTGGAGGTGGTGACGGTGATCGACGACCCTTCCGGCGAGGTGGTCAACCACCCGACCAATGTCACCTGGGGCGGGACGGACCTGAAGGACCTCTACATTGGCTCGATCCGCGCCGACTATGTGCTGAAGGCCAGGTCGCCGATCGCCGGCCAGCCGATGGTCCATCAGCGCTGATTGCGATCTTATGCATCCGGGGGGCTTCTTTCCCTGATCGCCGATCACTAAGATAAGGATCGAGAAGGGGCGACGGGCCCCTCACCGCACCGAGAACGACCCGGGAGGACGTCATGCGCGAGTACATGAAATTCTACATTGACGGCCAATGGGTCGATCCGGTCACGCCCAAGTCGCTGGACGTGATCAATCCGGCCACCGAAGAAGTCTGCGGCAAGATCTCGCTGGGCTCCGAGGCCGACGTCGACAAGGCCGTGAAGGCCGCCCGCAAGGCCTTCGCCAGCTGGTCGCAGACCAGCCGCGAGGAGCGCATGGAGGTGTTGAACCGCATTCTCGCCGAATACCAGAAGCGTTTCGGCGACCTCGCCACCGCCGTCACCGAGGAAATGGGCGCCCCGTCCAGCCTCGCCCAGCGGGCGCAGGTGCCGGTCGGCATGGGCCACATCGGCACCGCCGTGCAGGTGCTGAAGGACTTCAAGTTCGACGAGGACCGCGGCCCGACGATGATCGTCAAGGAGCCGATCGGCGTCTGCTCGTTCATCACCCCCTGGAACTGGCCGCTGAACCAGATCACCTGCAAGGTGGCCCCGGCCATCGCGACGGGCTGCACGATGGTGCTGAAGCCCTCGGAAGTGGCGCCCTTCTCCGGCTACATCTTCGCCGAGATCATGCATGCGGCCGGCGTGCCGGCGGGCGTGTTCAACCTGGTCAACGGCGACGGCCCCACGGTCGGCGCGGCGCTCTCCAGCCACCCCGAAGTGGACATGGTCTCCTTCACCGGCTCGACCCGCGCGGGCATCGAGGTGGCGCGCAACGCCGCCCCGACCGTCAAGCGCGTGCACCAGGAGCTGGGCGGCAAGAGCCCGAACATCGTGCTGGACGACGACAAGTTCGCCGCCGGCGTCGGCCGCGGCGTGGCCGCGGTGATGAACAACTCCGGCCAGTCCTGCAACGCCCCGACCCGCATGCTGGTGCCCGGCAAGCGGATGGACGAGGCGATCAGCGTCGCCAAGGCGGCCGCCGAGCAGGTGACCGTGGGTGATCCGAACGGCAACAGCCAGCTCGGCCCGGTGGTCTCCGAGGTGCAGTTCAACAAGATCCAGAAGCTGATCCAGGCCGGCATCGACGAGGGCGCGACCCTGGTGATCGGCGGCGTCGGCCGTCCGGAAGGACTGGACAAGGGCTACTATGTGAAGCCGACGGTGTTCGCCAACGTCACCAACGACATGACCATCGCCAAGGAAGAGATCTTCGGCCCGGTGCTGTCGATCCTCGGCTATGATTCGGTCGATCAGGCCGTCGAGATCGGCAATGACACCGAATATGGCCTGGCGGCCTACGTGCAGGCGGCCGACATCAACGAAGCCCGCAAGGTCGCCGCCAAGCTGCGCGCCGGCCAGGTGTCGATCAACGGCGGCGGCGGCGACATGACCGCCCCCTTCGGCGGCTACAAGATGAGCGGCAACGGGCGCGAGTGGGGCGACTACGCCTTCCACGAGTTCCTCGAGACCAAGGCCGTGCTCGGCTACAAGCCCAAGGAAGCGGCGGAGTAATCCGCGCGACCTGAAACGCTTTTGAATGAGCCCGTCCGCCCAATCCGGCGGGCGGGCTTTCTTCTAACCGATCGGAGCCCGCGCAGACGGGCGGAGGACGCCATGCTCGATCCCCACTTCAAGGCCATGCTCGACGCCCAGGCCGCCGCCGCCGCCGGTCAGGAGCCGCCGCCCGTCGAGGCCATCCCGCCGGAGATGCTGCGCGCCGGCTACCGCATGCAGCGCCAGGCGGCCGACCAGAACGCGCCCAAGGACGTGGTGGCGCGCGACCTGAAGGTGGCGGGGGAAATCCCGGCGCGGCTCTACACCCCGGCCGGCGCGGCGGCAGTGAGCGGCGGCCTCGTCTATTTCCACGGCGGCGGCTTCGTGATCGGCGACCTGGAGACCCACGACGGACATTGCCGGCGCTTGGCGGCCGGCTCCGGGTGCCGGGTGCTGGCGGTGGACTACCGCTTGGCGCCCGAGCACGCCTTCCCGGCGGGCCATGACGACGCGCTGGCGGCCACGAAGTGGGCCTTCGACCACGCCGCCGAGATCGGCTTCAACCCGACGCGCATCGCCGTCGGCGGCGATTCCGCAGGCGGCAACCTGGCCGCTTCGGTGGCGCAGGACCTGCGGGGCGATCCGGCGCGGCGGGTGGCGTTCCAGCTCCTGC
>JADZBR010000153.1 GCA_020852035.1 Caulobacteraceae bacterium | reverse complement strand
ACGGCGTTGGTCATGGAGTCGGCGGCGCCGCCGGTGAAGGTCTTCCCCTTGGTGGCGATCTCGGGGGTGCCCGAGAGGATCATCACCGGGGTGTTGTTCTTGCCGACCCGCAGGGTGCGCAGCACGTCCATGCCGCTCATGTCGGGCAGGTTGAGGTCCAGGAGGATGAGGTCGTAGTCGTAGATCTTGCCCAGATCGACGCCTTCCTCACCGAGGTCCGTCGTGTAGACGTTGAAACCTTCGGACTTCAGCATCAGCTCGATGCTTTGAGCCGTGGCGCTGTCGTCCTCGATCAACAGTACACGCATCTAGTAGTCCCCGCCTAAATTCCTGCCCGAGCGCGCGCGAATCCGGAATCCAGCTCGCAACTCAGCCGACACCTTGCCGACGAGTTAATTTAAGACTGGTTAACGGTGAACGGCCTCTTGGCGAGAATCGTTAACGCGATTTGCGAATCGGCTTCAAGCGTCGCCAGGCCGCCATTGAGTCGCAGGCGTGATGACTCTTTCGTGATCGCGCGGCCCGGCGCTCGGAACGCAACGCGGCGCGCCGGGTTTTCTCCGCGAGCCCCCCGCCAAATCCGGAGCCATTCCAGATGCCTGCCGATACGATCCCCGCCGCCGACCCGAAGTTCGCCTCGGTCACGCCGCTGGCGCGCGACCCCTATCAGGATGACCTCGACCGCGCCGAAGCCGAGCGTCTCGCCGCTGAGCGGCCGAAGGGCCGCTTCGACTACAAGGCCGCGGCGCGAAAGCACGCCCCGCTGCTGATCGGCGCCGGCGTGGTCGCCGCGCTGGGCGTCGCCGCGATCATCGCCCGCCGGCCGCTGGCGGCCGCGGCCAAGCCGGCGATCAAGCGCGCCGCCCGGCCGATGTTGCTGCAAGCGGCGCGCCGCCGGCCGCTGCAGACCGCGCGGTTCCTGGCGCACCGGCCGCAGGTGGCGGCCAAGCTGGCGCGGGTGTTCCGCTGAATCCGTCCGGCGCGCCGTGGAATGGGGGCGCCGCCTCGCCGTCCTTCACGGCTGGTTAACGGCGACAGGCCGAATCTGCGGACGCCCCAAGGGAGCGCCCAAGTGCAAAGCCTTATCGCCGCCGTCGAACGCCTCGACGCGCTGACCGTCTCCGGTCGCGTGGCGGCGGTCAACGGCCTGCTGATCGAAGCCCGAGGCGGCCTCACCCGTCTGGCGGTTGGCGCCCGCGCCGAGATCGGCCGCCGGGCCGCCCCGCCGCTGCCGGCCGAGGTGGTGGGGTTCCGCGAGACCCGCGCCCTGCTGATGCCGTTCGGCCCGGTCGAGGGCGTGGCGCCGGGCGCGGACATCCGCATCGAACCGCTGGGTTCGGCCGTGCGGCCGACCCGGGCCTGGCTCGGCCGCATCGTCGACGCCTTCGGCCAGCCGATCGACGGCAAGGGTCCGCTGGCGCAGGGCGCGGCCGCCTATCCGCTGCGCGCCGCCCCGCCGGCCGCCCACGCCCGCGGCCGGGTCGGCGAGCGGCTGGACCTCGGCGTGCGGGCGATGAACGTCTTCACGACCATCTGCTGCGGCCAGCGGATGGGCATTTTCGCCGGCTCGGGCGTCGGCAAGTCGGTGCTGCTCTCCATGCTGGCCAAGGAGGCGACCTGCGACGCGGTGGTCGTCGGCCTGATCGGCGAGCGGGGCCGCGAGGTGCGCGAGTTCATCGAGGAGACTCTCGGCGAGGAGGGCCTGAAGCGCGCCATCGTCGTGGTCGCCACCTCCGACGAGCCGGCCCTGAAGCGCCGCCAGGCCGCATATATGACCATGGCCATCGCCGAGTTCCTGCGTGACCAGGACATGGAGGTGCTGTGCCTCATGGACTCGGTCACCCGCTTCGCCATGGCCCAGCGGGAGATCGGCCTGGCGGCCGGCGAGCCGCCGACCACCAAGGGCTATACGCCGACCGTCTTCACCGAACTGCCCAAGCTGCTGGAGCGCGCCGGCCCGGGACCGATCCGGCCGGACGGCACCGAGGCGGGGGCGATCACCGCGCTCTTCACCGTGCTGGTCGACGGTGACGATCACAACGAACCCATCGCCGACGCGGTGCGCGGTATTCTCGATGGCCACATCGTCATGGAGCGGGCGATCGCCGAACGGGGGCGTTTCCCGGCGATCAATGTGCTGAAGTCGATCAGCCGCACCATGCCCGGCTGCCAGCATCCGATGGAGCGCGAACTGGTGCGCGAGGCGCGGGGCGCGCTGGCGGCGTACTCGAATATGGAGGAGCTGATCCGCATCGGCGCCTACCGCGCCGGCTCGGACCCGCAGACCGATCGCGCCATCGCGCTCAACCCGGCGCTGGAGGCGTTCCTGGCGCAGGACAAGGACGAGGCGAGCAGCCTCGACGACGCCTTCGCGCAGCTTTCCGGCATCCTCGCCTCGGAGCTTGAGATCGCATGAGCTGGACCCAGTCGCTGATCAAGCTCTCCGGCTACAACGTCGAGGTGCTGCAAAAGCGCCTGGCCGAGATCGTCGACCGGCGAGCGGCGGCGGAGCTGCGCCTGCTGCGGCTGGACGAGGAAGCGCGGACCGAGGCCGAGCGGGCCCGGTCGGACGCCGAGGCCGGATGGTACCACCTCGGCTTCATCGAGGGTCTGCGCCAGCGCAAGGAGGCGATCCGCGCCGAGATCGCCGCCTGCCTCGCCGAGGAGGAGGGCGCGCGGGACGCGCTGGCCGAAGCCTTCGAGGAGCAGAAGAAGTACGAGCAGGTCGCCGAGAACCTGCGCGTCGCCGCCCAGCGCGAGAGCGCCAGGCGCGAGACGGCGGCCCTCGACGAGCTCGGCCTTCGCAGGGCTGCAGGACGGTGAAGCGCGGGCGCTCTCCCTCCCCCTCGTGGGGAGGGTGGATCGCCGCGCGGCGGCGAGACGGGTGGGGGTCTTGCTGACCCGCCGCCGTCTCCCCACCCGACCGGCGTTGCACGCCGCCCACCCTCCCCACAAGGGAGAGGGAAACTTCACGCGACGCGCCGTGCTCGGCTCGGCCGTGGCCTTGGCCGCCTGCGAACGGTCGGCCAGTTCGCAGCCGGTCGCCGTCCCGCCGCTGAAGTCCATCGCGCCCTGCGCCATCGGGACGGCGATCCAGTCCGGACAGCTGCGCGATCCGCTGCTGGCCGCGTTGGTGCTCGAACACTGCTCCCAGCTCACCGCCGAGTGGGAGATGAAGATGGAGTACATCGTCCAGCCGGACGGCGCCTTCCGCTTCGACGGCCCCGACGCCATCGCCGGCTTCGCCCGGCGCGAGGGCCTGCGGCTCTTCGGCCATACCCTCGTCTGGTACAATCAGGCCCCGCCGGCCTTCGAGCGGCTGGACGAGCGCCGCACCAGCTTCGAGGCCGCCTACCGCGCCTACATCACCGCCGTGGTCGGCCGATACCGGGGCCAGGCGGTCGGCTGGGACGTGGTCAACGAGGCGGTGGCCGAGGACGGCGAGGGCTGGCGTGAAAGCCTTTGGGCAAGCCGTCTCGGGGAGTTCGAGCACATGCGGCTGGCCTTCGAGATCGCCCACGAGGCCGATCCGGCGGCGGTGCTGTTCCTCAACGACTACAATCTCGAATACCTGCCGAAGAAGCGGGTGACCTTCCTGCGGCTGGTGGAGCGGCTGCTGAAGGCCGGCGCGCCGCTGGGCGGGATCGGAACGCAGACCCACCTGGCCGCCGACCAGCCGCCTGGGGAGACCCGGCGGGCGATCCGCGAACTGGCCAGTGTCGGGCTGCCGGTGCACGTCTCGGAGCTGGACGTCTCGCTGGCGCGCGCGGGGCGCTTCATTCCCCGCGGCGACCTGGTGCGACGGCAGGCGGCGCTCTACGGCGAGGTGGCCGAGGCGGTGGCCGATCTGCCCGAGCGCCAGCGGTTCGGCCTGACCCTCTGGGGCCTGCGCGACCGGGATTCCTGGCTGCGGCGGGAGAACGCCAACGACGCGCCGGCGCCGTTCGACGATCAGGGCATGGCCAAGGCCGGGGCGGGGGCGATGGCCCGCGCCTGGGCGGGCGGCTAGAGGCCGCCGGGCGGCGACTGGGTCGGGGCGGCGGGCCGCTGGGCGGCGACCTCGCCCTCGGCGGCGCGGCGCAGGGCCGAGAGGTCGTCGGCCACCTTGAAGAGGATCACATAGAGTTCGCAGAACGAGCGCCAGATCAGGATCATGGCGCCGACGGCGAGCAGGCCGGCGACCAGCACCGGGACGGCCAGCAGCCAGCCCATCCAGCTGGCCCCGCGGAAGGCGACGCCGACCGAGGCGCCGATCACTGAAAAGCCCGCCAGGGCCAGGATCGCCAGCCCCGCCCAGTAGATCAGGTGCACCACCGGGCCGGTAAGCAGCCGGTCGAAGGTGAGGAGGTCGCGCAGCACGGTTTCACCCGGTCCACGCGTCTTGGATCTGGTCGGCGACATTCAGGTCCCATCCGAAGGCGGCCGGACTGGGCCGCTTGCAACTGGCCCGAATGGCTATCAGCGGCGGCGGCGCGCCGCAATGGCGTCGGCTCAGGGTTTACCCGCGCGCACCTGCCGGTCGGCGGCGACGGCCCTGGCGCGGGCCGCGCGGTCGGCCCAGTCGACCGGGCCGGTCTCGAAGCGTTTCTTCAGCTCGGCCAGGGAGTAGGCGTTGCCCCATTCGAAGTGGCCGTAGAGCGTCTGGAAGTCCGGCGCGGATTTGTAGCCGACGCCGGTGAGGGTGACCTTGGTGGTCCCCGGCCCGGCGTCCTCGAGTTCGACGATCACCGCGATTTCCCGGAACTTCGGCCCAGGAAAGCCGGGGGGCGACTGGACGTTGCGCAGCGCCAGCATTCGCCCAGGCACATAGGCGGTGATCTGGTTCTTGATGTTGTCCGGCGCGCCGAGCCTGGCGTCGGCCTGGTAGCTGGTCTCGATCATGCCATCGACCTCCAGGTCCACGGCGGCGAGCGGCGTCGCCCAGCTGCTGTAGCCCTCTGAGGTGGCGAACGCCTTCCAAACCTCGGCGCGGGGCGCGGGCGCCACGATGGAGAGCTGCATCACCTTGTCGCCGTTCGGCTCGGTGAAGGAGGTGTTCTCCACGCCGGGAAAGTCCTTCCAGCTCGGCGCGGCGACGGCGGGGAGGGCGAGCAGCATCGCGGCCGCGAGCACCACGGTGATCAGGGATTTCATGGGAGACTCCTTGGCGCGCGCGATGAGTGCGGCGGGAAGGCCCTGCGTCCTTCGAGACGCCCGCTTCGCGGGCCCTCAGGATGACGAACTCTGTGCGGCGCAACCCACCTAGTCATGGTGAGGAGCGGCCCGTGAGGGACGCGTCTCGAACCACGCAGGGCCACGCCGCGCGCCTAGCTCCGCGCGTCGGCCTGCAGCCGGTTGAAGTGGTCGCGCAGCATCTCGACCGAGGCGTCGAACGTCTCCAGCGTGCGGTGGGTGCGCGATTGCATGACGCCGCCCTCCATGACCGCCAGCACGAAGGTGGCGAGCTTGCCGCGGTCGATGTCCGCCGGCAAGCGGCCCGACGCCGCGTCCAGGCAGTCGCGGACGTGGCCCGCCCAGCCGCTGAAGTTCACCGCCAGGAGCTCGCGCACCGGCGGGTCCGGCTCGTGCAGCTCCAGCGCCACCGAGCCAATCGGACAGCCGTACAGGCAGTCGGTCATCTCCAGCATGGCGCGGTAGCGGCCGAGCAGGGCGAAGACCTTCTCGATGGGATCGTCCACGCCCTCCCAGGCGGGGGCCAGCAGCATGGGGTAGATGCCGTCCCGATAGGTCTCGAGCACCGAGATCAACAGGTCCTGCTTGGTCGGGAAGAAGTGGTAGAGGCTGCCGGCGTTGGCCCCCGCCGCCTTCAGGATGTCGGCGATCGAGGTCGACAGGTAGCCCTTCTCGCCGAACAGCTCGAGCGCGGCGAAGAGGATGCGGTCGCGGGTCGATTCCAAGGCGGGTCCGGTGGGGCGAAGGCAGGGCCAGGGCGGGCTTGGCCTCCATTTGGCGGCTGTCGGCCGGTCTGGCTAGGCCCATGCGCATCACGCCATCTTGAGGGCGCACTCAAGCATGACTTGAATGGACGTTCAAGCGATCCTGGGCTCAGGTCTCCCGCTTGGCCTGGTCGAGCTTCTTCCTGGCGTTCTCCAGCTCGATCTGCGCCAGCTCGCGCTGCAGCCTGGTGCGGCCGAACTTCACGCGGTTCTCGGCCGCCTTCAGGACGGAGGCGGCCTTGGCGCGCTCCTTCTTGATGCGGTTGAAGTTGATGATCTCGCTCATCGGCGGCCCCTAGCGCTCCTCCATCCCCACATTAGCCTTGGCCATGTACCGCTGGAAGCCCGGGCGCGCGGCGATGCGCTGCAGATAGGCCGTCAGCGGCGGGGTTTTCTCCAGGATGCCCACCACTTCGGTGGCCCAGTGCAGGGCGCTGCCCAGCTGGGTGTCGGCGGCGGTGAAGCGATCGCCCGCGGCGTAGAGCTGGGCCGCCAGCGCTTCGTTCACATGTCGCACCATGTCGTCGAAGCCGCCGTAGGAGACGTTCATGCTCTGGTAGATCCAGCCGTGACCCTTGGCGGTCATCACCGGATCCATCACCGCGTCCACGTAGACCAGCCAGGAGAGGTAGGGCCCGCGGCGCGGATCGCCGATGGGGGGCGCAAGGCCCGCGTCAGGGAAGGCGTCCGCCAGATAGGCCGCGATCGCCGCCCGTTCGGTGATCACCACGCCGTCGTGGGCGATGGCCGGCACCTTCTTGTTGGGCTGGACGGCGCGGTAGGCGTCGGGCGCGCCACCCTCGCGGCGGATGTCGACGACCTCGAGCTCGTAAGGCGCTTGCAGTTCTTCCAGCAGCCACAGGACCGAGCCGGAGCGGGACATCGGGGCATGGTAGAACTTCAGCATCTTTGGGCGCTCCGGAGCTTGGCTTTAGAAACCCACTCGCCGCTCGGCCGTTTCATTGCCGACCTTAACCCATGAGGACGGCAAGATGATCAATTCCTCCGAAATCCGCGAACATATGGAAGTCATTGGCTCCGACGGCGGCCACGTGGGGCGGGTGGACCATGTGATGGGCGACGAGATCGAACTGGCCAAGCTCGACCTGGGCGCGGGCCTCAGGCACCACCTGATCCCAATGACCTGGGTGGATTCCATCGAGGACGAGAAGGTCCGCCTGAACCTGACCCAGGACGCCGCCAAGGCGGGCTGGCGCGAGAAGCACTAGGTCCGCGCTCCGCAAGCCCGGACTGAAAGGACGCCGCCGCTAGCCCGGCGACGTCCTTTCCTTGCGGTGATGGGGGGCCAGCCGGTCCATCACCGTCACCAGGAAGGCCACCGACCAGCATCGCTAGCCTGCCTTGAGCCACTCGGCCATCGCCGGGGCGGCCGTGCGGTCCTGGATCATGAACAGATGGCCGCCGTCGAACATGCGCAACTCCGCGCCGGGGATGCGGGCGGCGAGTTTCTCCTGGGTCTCGGGGAGGGCGATGCCGTCGTAGCGGCCGCCGCAGACGAGGACGGGGCAGGTGATCTGCGGCAGGCGGTCCCACGCATCGTGCGCGGCGCGGGCTTCAAGCTGGCGATGCGCGCCCTGGGCTCTGCCGGGTTCGCCGGCGTAGGGGTCGGCCGAGGCGAGGGCGATCAGGCGGGCGGCGTCCTCCGGGTGGGCGGCCTGCCAGGCGGCGTCGCGGCGGACATCGGAGATCGGCATCAGGTGGCGCGCGCGGGCTTCGCCCGTCAGGTGCTCGATCTCGTGGAAGGCGAAGGAGGCGCCGCCCGCCCCGCCCGGCGAGGTGCAGGCCAGCACCAGCCGCTCGATCTTGGCCGGATGGCGCAGGACCAGCTCCTGGGCGACCATGCCGCCGAAGGAGACGCCGACGACCTTGATCGCCCCGATCCCGAGGGCGTCCAGCAGGGCCGCGGCGTCGTCGGCGTAGTCGGCCATGCTGTAGGGGCGGTCGGGCTTGTCGGAGCGGCCGAGGCCGCGCTGGTCGTAGGCGATCAGGTCGAAGGTTCGGCCGAAGGCGCCGTCGAAGACGTTGGGCTTTACCCTGAGGTCGCCGCCGGTGCCGGAAATGAACAGCAGCGGCGGGCCTTCGCCGGCGCGTTCGAAATAGAGCTGGAGCCCGTTGGCGGCGATCATCGGCATGGGCGCATCATGGCGCAGGCGCTGCGGCCGTGGCTAGTTTGAAGCGCTAGATCAGCGAGCATCCCCACCCGTGTCATCCCGGCCGTAGCGGCGAAGCCGCGGAGAGCCGGGACCCAGGGCGGCGCGCCCGGCGCTCGTGGCTCTGGGTCCCGGATCGTCCCTGCGGGCCGTCCGGGATGACACCGGAGGGTGCGTGGCGCGAAATGCGGGAAATCCGTCATTTCGGCCAACACCGCCCACGCCTAGACTCCACCCATGCCCGCCAGACCTCCCCGAAAGGCTGCATGATGTTTCGCCTCTTTCTCGCCGCCCTCCTCTCGCTCCTCGCCGCCGCGCCGGCCGCGGCCAAGCCCTTCGTCGCCATCTTCGCCGATGAGCGCGGCACGGTGGCCACCGACCTGCTCGCCCCCTACGCCATCCTCGCCGAGAGCGGGGCGGTGGAGGTCAAGGTCGTCTCCGCCGACCGCCGGCCGGTGCGGCTGACGCCCGGCTACGCCTGGGTGCGGCCGCAGATGACGCTGGCCGAACTTGCCCACCACAGGCCGAACGTGATCATCGTGCCGGCGCTGGAGGTGGAGGACGATCCTGCCACCGCCGCCTGGCTGCGGGGACAGATCGCGTCCGGCGTGCGGATCATGTCGATCTGCAACGGCGCACGGGTGCTGGCCAAGGCCGGGATGCTGGAGGGGCGCCAGGCGACCGTCCACTGGTTCAGCGTCGGGCGGCTGCAGAAGAGCCACCCGAACGTCCGCTGGCGCCAGGACCGGCGGTGGGTCACCGACGGGCCGATCACCACCACGGCGGGGATCAGCGCCGGGGAGCCGGCGACGCTGGCGCTGCTGGCCGAGCTGGCCGGCGAGGAGGTGATGCGCGCCACCGCCGCGCGGCTGGGCCAGCCGCTGCCCGACGTGCGGCATGACGGGACGCGCTACCGGCTCACCCTCGGCGGCATGATGACCACCGTGCTCAACCGCGCGCAATTCTGGGCCCGCGAGGACGTGGCCATCCCGCTCGCCCCCGGCTTCGACGAGCTGGCGCTGGGCACGGCGATCGACGCCTGGTCGCGCACCTTCCGTTCCACCGGCTGGGCGGTGGGGCCGGCGGGGACGACCTCGCGCCATGGGCTGGTCTTCTATGGCGCGAAGACCCCGCCGGCGCGGTTCGACCGCCGCTTCGCCCTGCCTGGGCCGGACGTGATGGCGCGCACCTTCGCGGCGGTCGGGCGGGCGTACGGGCGGGCCACCGGCCGGTTCGTGGCCCTGCAGTTCGAGCACCCGGCCGGGGCGGTCAGTCCGGCTTAGCGGCGGCGCGCTTGGCCGCGTGCAGGCGGCGTTCCTCCGCGCGCATCTCGGGCGTCCAGTCTTCCGTGAGCTTGTTGAAGAGCCGGCGCATCATGCGGGCCTTCTCGCCGGGGCGCCATTCGTCGTCGGAGTACGAGGCGGCGCGGCGCGGTTCGCGGGGCTTGGTCATGGGAGGCTCCTGTCCCTTCTCCCCTTGCGGGAGAAGGTGGCGCGGAACGCGCCGGATGAGGGGTCGAAGATCGGCGCCGCTTGGGGCAGCGGATCGGCCGGGCGCGGGCGGAGGGGTTTGAGAGACCCCTCATCCGTCGGCTTCGCCGACACCTTCTCCCGCAAGGGGAGAAGGCATGCGGCGGCGGCCTCGCGGCCCTAAGGGGCGGCGAAGGTGGGAGGGCGGTGCGGAGCGCCGGGCCTCGCCCGGAGCATTGGAGTAAAGTACCGTTTCGGCGAAGTTCGAACGCTCCGCGCGGCCGTTATCCGCCAGCGCGCGCTAGGCAGCCCTGTTTGGGCTTAGGCGCGCTCGCCGGCGGCGGGCGGGCCGGGGCCAGCGACAGCCCCGATCCCCGGAACGCAGACCTAACCCCGGCCTGCCTGGCTCTCCTCGAACGTCAGCGGTCATTCCCAGATTGACGGTTTTCGAGGCGCACACCCGCTCGACCACCCCTCAAAGGCCCCGACCGAACGCTGGCGCCGCGCCCTCCCTCGGCCTTGAGGTGAGAGGGAGTGTGGGGGTGCGCGGAGGGGAGGGGATAAGTTTGCGTTCTGATTGATTCCAAGGCTCAAGCCGACTTGGCGGGCCTGACGAACAACCGTAGCGTCAGGTATGCTCTCGGACCTACTCATTGATGTTGCGGTCAGGCTAACTGCAAACTTTGCGCTGCCCGGCCAGGCCTCCCCAGAAGACCAGTTGAAGGCACCCTTGACTGCCTTCTTCCAAGCGCTCCCTGAAAGCTTGGGATTGGCGGTGCGCGTCGAAACTCGCACTGAGACTCACCTTGCCGATCAAGCGGTCCGGCCCGACATGGCTGTTTACGTTGATGGCCTGATCGTCGGCTAGATTGAGCTCAAAGCACCTGGGCTCGGCGCAGATGCGCCCAGGTTGAGGGGTGATCACAACAAGGCCCAGTGGGCAAAACTGAAGCAGTTGCCCAACCTAATCTACACGGACGGTCGCGAATGGGCGATCTACCGAAATGGGGAACGGGCAGGTGCGATTGTCCGACTGGCCGGCGATCTAACCCATGACGGTGCCAGCGCAATCGACGCGCCGGGTACGGCTGCATTGGAGGGCTTGCTGCGGCAGTTCCTAATCTGGTCGCCGCGAGTGCCAAGCCGCCCGGATGACTTGGCAGCCTACATGGCGCCACTTACGAGATTTCTGCGAGAAGAGGTCGTGGCCGCGCTCGCTCAATCCGGCTCTGCAGTAGCTTTATTGGCCGAGGAATGGCGGCAGTTTTTCTTTCCTGAGGCTGACAACGCACAATTTGCAGACGCGTATGCCCAGACCGTTGCCTATGCTCTCCTGCTAGCGCGCTTAAGCGGCGCGGTTCGGCTGGATCCGAACACGGCTTCAAACGCATTAGACCAAGGAAATGGCCTACTCGCACGGGCGCTCGCGCTTTTAGGTCATGATCGTGCTCGCGAGGAGCTGAGAGTTGGATTCGAGTTGCTCCAGCGCTCGCTTGAAGCCTTGGATGTACAAGCTTTCCAAAGATCACAACCGCGCTTGTGGCTAAACTTTTATGAGAAATTCCTGGCAGCGTACGACTCGAAGCTTCGAAAGGCATACGGTGTCTACTATACACCAATAGAAGTTGTTGAACTACAGGTGCGTCTGGTCTCGGAACTACTCGAAGATCGCTTTGGAAAGCGGTTGGGTTTTGCCGATGATGACGTGACGGTTCTCGATCCTGCCGTAGGAACAGGCGCTTATTTGGTCTCCATCGTCGACCAAGCGCTTGAACGTGTCCAAATTCGCGCAGGCGACGGGGCGATGGCTGGGCGCGCAACGTCTTTGGCAGAAAATCTTTATGGGTTCGAAGTCCTCGTTGGTCCGTACGCTGTGGCTCACCTGCGGTTGAAACAAACTATTGAGGGCGTTGGTGGCACGCTCCCGATCCTGAGCGGAGGAATGCATGCCGAGCGACGGCTCAAAATCTATTTAGCTGACGCATTGTCGAGCCCGAACGAAGCTCCGCCAGGTGGGCTCGACCTGACCCATCAAAAACTCACGCAAGAGCATGAGGCCGCCAGAGAAGTAAAACAAAGCGGCCGAATTTTGGTCTGCCTAGGAAATCCGCCCTACGACCGACAAACGATTGAAGACTCAGACGCAGCTTCTCATCGAAAGGGGGGCTGGGTTCGTTTCGGAGACCGCGGGCAAGGTCGTGTAGACGACGCTGACCTTCGCGAGCGTCCGATCTTGCAGGACTTTATAGACCCTGCTCGGAGGGCAGGGGCGGGATTGCACCTCAAGAACATATACAATGACTACGTGTATTTCTGGAGGTGGGCTCTCTGGCGCTTATTCGAGCAACAGGGTGATGGAGGAATTATTAGTTTTATCACCGCTTCCAGTTACCTTGGAGGCCCAGGGTTCGTCGGAATGCGGGAAGTCATGAGACGAACGTTTGATGATCTGTGGATCATCGATCTCGGCGGCAGTAGTGGTACGCGTAAAACACCTAATGTTTTCCAAATCCAAACGCCTGTCACGATT
>JADZBR010000152.1 GCA_020852035.1 Caulobacteraceae bacterium | reverse complement strand
CTTCTCCCCTTGCGGGAGAAGGTGGCGCGAAGCGCCGGATGAGGGGTCTCTCAAACCGCTCGACCTCTGCCGGCCGAACCGCTTTCGAGGCGACGATCATCTTCGACCCCTCATCCGACCCGCTTCGCGGGCCACCTTCTCCCGCAAGGGGAGAAGGATGAGCGCGCCCATCCTCGCCTTTGACGAGATCGACTCCACCAACGCCGAGGCCCGCCGCCGGGCCGAGGCCGGGGAGGGCGGCCCGCTGTGGATCACCGCCCTGACCCAGACCGCCGGCCGCGGCCGCCGCGGGCGGGACTGGGAGAGCCCGATCGGCAACCTGGCCGCCACCTACCTCTGCACCACCGACAAGTCCGCCGCCGACGCCGCGCAGGTTTCCTTCGTCGCCGCCCTTGCGGTGGCCGAGCTGGCGGACGCCTGCGTCGGGGCCGAGCGCGTCGCGCTCAAGTGGCCCAATGACCCGCTGGTCATGGGCCTGAAAGCCTCGGGCATCCTCGTGGAGTCCGGCGCCTTCGCCGCCGGGGGTCTCTGGCTCGCGGTCGGCATCGGCGTGAACCTCGCCCATTCGCCGGTCGCCGCCGAGCGCCCAGCCACCAGCTTCGCCGAGCACATGCAGGCCGCCCCGCCCAAGCCGCGCGAAGCGCTGGACCTGCTGGCCGCCGCCTTCGACCGCTGGCTCACCCGCTGGCAGGCCGAGGGCTTCGCGCCCATCGCCGCCGCCTGGACCGCCCGCGCCCACGGCCTCGGCGAGCCCTGCGTCGCCCGCCTACCCGGCGAGGAGGTGCACGGCGTCGCCGAGGGCCTCGATCCCGACGGCGCCCTGCGGCTGAGGCTGGACGACGGCCAGATCCGGCGCATAACGGCCGGCGACGTCTTCTTTGGAGCCGCCTGAATGCTGCTGGCCATCGAGCAGGGCAACACCAACACCCTCTTCGCCGTCCACGACGGGGCGAGCTGGATCGCCCAGTGGCGCGCCGCCACCCACGCCAGCCGCACGGCCGACGAATACGCCGTCTGGCTCTCGCAGCTGCTCGGCATGGCGGGCCTGCAGCTCGGCGTGTTCGACGCCTGCATCATCTCCAGCGTGGTGCCGCAGTCGATCTTCAACCTGCGCAACCTCTCGCGCCGCTACCTGCACGTCGAACCGCTGGTGGTGGGCGAGAACGTCGACCTCGGCATCCCGGTGCGCATCGACAAGCCCTCAGAGGCCGGCGCCGACCGGCTGGTCAACGCCATCGGCGCCCATGTCGAGTACCCCGGCGAACTGATCGTCATCGACAGCGGCACCGCCACCACCTTCGACATCGTCGCCGCCGACGGCGGGTTCGAGGGCGGGGTGATCGCGCCCGGCATCAACCTTTCCATGGAAGCCCTGCACCAGGCCGCCGCCCGCCTGCCGCGCGTGGCCATCAAGCAGCCGCAGCGGGTGGTGGGCACCGACACCGTCGGCGCCATGCAGTCCGGCGTCTTCTTCGGCTATGTCGCGCTGATCGAGGGGCTGATCGATCGCATCAAGGCCGAGCGGGGCCGGGACCTCACCGTCATCGCCACCGGCGGCGTGGCTTCGCTGTTCCACGGGGTGACCATGGGCATCGACCGCTTCGATCCGGACCTGACCATCCGCGGCCTCCTCGAAATCCACCGCCGGAACGCCCATCTGGCGGGGACATGACAAAAGCAAAGACAGACGACGAACTTGTCTTCCTGCCGCTGGGCGGGTCGAACGAGATCGGCATGAATTTCAATCTCTACGGCTACGGCGCTGAGCACGACCGCAAGTGGATCGTGGTCGACCTGGGCATCACCTTCGGCGACCTGACGACGCCCGGCGTGGAGGTGATCCTGCCGGACCCGGAATATATCGAGGAACACGCCAAGGACATCCTCGGCATCGTCCTCACCCACGCGCACGAGGACCACATCGGCGCCGTCGCCTGGCTCTGGCCGCGGCTGAGGGCGCCCGTCTACGCCACGCCCTTCACCGCCTTCCTGCTGCGCGAGAAGCTGCGCGAGGCGGACATCCTGGACGAAGTCGAGATCATCGAGGTGCCGCTCTCCGGCCAGTTCCAGCTCGGCCCCTTCGATCTCGACCTGATCACGCTCACCCACTCGATCCCCGAGCCCAACGGCCTCGCCATCCGCACGCCCTTGGGCGTGGTGTTGCACACCGGCGACTGGAAGATCGACCCCGACCCGCTGCTCGGCGAGGCCACCGACGAGACCGCCATCCGCAAGCTCGGCGACGAAGGCGTGCTGGCCATGGTCTGCGATTCCACCAACGTCTTCGTGGACGGCGAGGCGGGCTCGGAGTCCGAGGTGCGCGAGGCGCTGGGCGCCCTGATCGGCTCCTTGAAGGGCAAGGTCGCCGTCGCCTGCTTCGCCTCCAACGTGGCGCGGATGGATACGGTGATCCGCTCGGCCGAGGCCTCGGGACGCCGCGTCTGTCTGGTCGGCCGCTCGATGCATCGCATGGCCGCCGCCGCCAAGTCGGTGGGCCTGATGGAGGACATCCAGCCGTTCGTCACCGACTCCCAGGCCCGCAGCCTGCCCGACGACAAGGTGCTCTACCTTTGCACGGGCAGCCAGGGCGAGCCACGCGCCGCGCTCTCACGCATCGCCGAGGGCTCGCACCCGCACGTGAACCTGGGCCTCGGCGACCACTGCATCTTCTCGTCGCGGGTAATCCCCGGCAACGAGATCGCCATCCGCAACCTGCAGGACAAGCTCGCCGACCG
>JADZBR010000151.1 GCA_020852035.1 Caulobacteraceae bacterium | reverse complement strand
GTCCTCGCCGCTGACCCATGACCACTCAGGGGTGATCGGGCTGAACTCGCACGAGTAGTAGAACACCGCCGAGGTGTAGCTGCCGGCCTGCTCATAGGGCCGCCCGCCCGCCTGCCAGAAGATGTAGTTCACGAGCCCGGCGCGGTCGCTCCCGCGGGTGGGGTCTTCCACGCTGCTGGCCGTGGTGGCGGTGCTGGCCGGCCGCCGGTAGATGAGCGGGGAGTAGACCGCGGTGCGGCGCACGAGCTCGTGCCAGCCGGCGACGTTCCAGCGGATCGGACCGTCGCCGTCGCGGCTGCGCCCGGTGACGACGCCTGCGATGCGCGTGAGCTGGTCGGAGGTGTCGAAGCCGTAGGAGCCGCGCACATAGGTGCCGTCCCATGCGATCGAGGCGGCCTGCGGGTCAAGCTCGATCTGCGCGTCCGCCGGCGCGGTCGCACCGAACGTGATGCCGTTCTCACCGCCCGCGCTCGACTCGGACGAGCCCTCGGCGCTGATGATGGAGCTGTCCGCTATCGCCGTGTAGCCACTGCCCGAGTTGTACTCGAACGTGTAGGTCGGCTTCGTGACGACGGCTTCTATCTGCGGCCTTGACGGTGGCGCCATGGGCTAAGCCTGCTTCAGAGACCGCGAACAATTGTAATAAAGCACCTGCGCCCCGGCCTCGGTGGCGAGCATCCCCACGCTGCTGCTGAGGGCGCCCGGCGGGCAGTAGACGGTGTAGGCGTTCGCGTTCTCATCCACGAAGGCGAACGTCGTGGTCAGCCCGTAGATGGTGCGCAGCGCGGTCAGGGTGGCGAGCGGCACGCGGTCGAAGGCAATCGACCATGCGCGCTTGTTTGCCCGGTGCACGAAGCGCCGCGAGCCGTCGGCGGCCTCCAGCTCGCGCCCGATCTTGTCGGCCTCCTCCTCGATATCGGAGGGATAGAACGTGGTGCCGTTGAGCGTGATCGCTGCCATCTAGCCCCCCGTCCCCGTCAGCGCCGAGTCACTGCGCAGCTTGATGTTCTTCACGGCGCGCTCCACGCCCTCCACGGCGCTTACCACGTCGCCGAGCTTCGCCTCCAGGTCGCCCACGCGCCCCTCCAGCCGCCCCAGCCCCGCCTCTACCGCGCTCGCCACGTTCGGGTCACTCACCAGCGTCGCGCCCTGCGGCACGGGGGCTGTTGTCGCCGGCGCCGCCGTGGTGTCCACCGGCGCCGTCCCTGCGGCCGCCGGGCTGCCGGTGGGCGGCGGGCTGCCGAGCGTGGCGGCGAAGCCCGGCCCGAGGTCGGCGGTCTTCTGGCGGTAGGTCTCAGCCAGCTCGTCGAGGTGCTTCGCGTAGGCGAGCTCCTCCTCGGTGTACTGCGCCTCCTGCTGCGCCAGCAGGCTGTCACCGCTCTCGGTGATCTGGCGCAGGCGCTCGGCGTCGGCCTCCTGCTGCAGCTTCAGCAGGCCGCGGTAGTACTCGGCCTTGCCCGCGTCCTTGTTCTTCTCGGCGTCGGCGATCTCCGCTTGGAGGTCGGCCTGGTCGCGGATGCTCTGCTGCTGCGCGGCGAGGAACTCATCAGCGACGTCGGCGCCCTTGGTGCGCGCGATCTCCTGCGCCTGCTGAACGGCCTGCTCATACTTGGCTGAGAGGTCCTTGGCGACGTCCTGGTCTTCGATGCCGGCGAGGGAGCGGTAGAAGCCGGCGCGGCTGTCGAGCTGGTTCTGGGCGAACTTGCGCTCGGCCTCAAGGCGCTTCTTCGCGCCCTCCTCGGCGATCTTGCCCAGCCGCTCCTCGTGCGACTCGGCGAGGTCCTGCGCGCGCTGCTGGTAGTCCTCCTGCGCGTTCAGCAGGCTTCGCTGCTCTTTGGCTGCGGCGCCCGCCCGCCCCCCGCCGGCCGTCGTCGCCCGATTCTGGAGCTGGAGGAGATCCGTCTGCTTTTTGATGTACTCGGCGGTCCCCGGGGTGAGGTCCTTGAGCTCTCCTTGCAAAATGCTGATCTGCCCTGCCTGGTTTGCCAGAGCGAAGTTCTGGTCACGGGTGGCGGCGGCAGCGGCCTGCTGATCCTTAATAAATTGCAGCACCGCGTTCGGGTCGCCCGAGCCCTGCCGCCCCGGGGCGCCGATGACCGGACCTCGCCCCCCGGTGTTGTCGCGGGTATAGGCGGCCTGCCCGGCGAGCCGCTCGCGGCCGGCGATGGCGGCCGCCTGCTGCGCCGCGAGCAGGCGGATGTAGGCCGCAGTCAGCTGATCGACCAGGGACGACGAGCCGGCCAGCCGGGCGGCGGTCGCCTCAATGTTGCCGCCGCCGTCCACCACCGCCTGCGCCGCGCCCATGGCCTGGTCGGCGAGCTGCTGCTCGGCGACCGCCAGCGTGTCGGCGTTTGCGGCGGCCAGCAGTTTCGCGGCAGCGGCGTCGGTGGCCGCCTTGCCTGCGTCGGCCGTGCGGGCGGCGGCCTCCTGTGCAGCCTGGCTGTAGATGGTGTACGCGACGGTGCCGGCGCCGGCGGCCGTCACCTGCGCGGCGAGCGCAGCCTGGGTCTCTGTCAGTTTTGCGGCGTACTCCTCCGCACTAATACGCCCCTCCGCACGCGCGATCGCCAAGTCGCGCTCCACATTGGCAATATTCGCTGTTGCCAGTGCCGCCTGCTGCTCAGACTCGGCCTTCGCGCGGGCGGCCTGTTCCGCCTGCGTGGTCACGCCCACCAAAGAGAGGAGCGAACTGACGAACTGTGTGTTCGCCGCCGTGCTGGCCTCGGTGCCGCCCACCACGTCGATCAGGGTCAGTGCCAGCGCGGTCAGGCCCTCGTTCGCGTTGATGCCCTGGAATGCGTTCGACAGGGCCGTGAGCCCTTCGGCGGCGGGGATGAGGGCGGTGGCCAGGCCGCTGCCGATCGTCGTCTGCAACCCCTCCAGCGAGGCACCGAGGGTGTTGAAGGCGATCGAGGCCTTCGGGATCGAGCCGCCCACCACCTCCGACGTGATGCCGATATCGGAGAGGTACTTGTCGATGACCGCCAGCTTCTCACCGGCGGTGCTGGACTCGTCGCGCAGGGCCGCCAGGGCGGCGCGCGGGATCTCGTACCGCTTCGCGAGCGAGGTGGGGTCGCCAGCCAGGGCC
>JADZBR010000150.1 GCA_020852035.1 Caulobacteraceae bacterium | reverse complement strand
GGGGAAGTGGCCCGAAGGCGCAGCCGAGGGTCGATGGGGGAGGTTTGAGAGGAAGCGCATACTTCCCCCATCGACCTTCGCCGCCTGCGGCGCCTCAGGCCACTTCCCCCGTACCGGGGGAAGGTTTCATGCCCTACCCGTCCGCTTCCGTGAGCGGGCGCTCGTAGGCGGCCATCATCGCCATGTTGAGGATGCGCGAGACCGACGACGACAGCGGGGTGATCTGCACCGACTTGGAAAGCCCCAAGAGCACCGGCCCGATCACCGTGGCGCCGCCCAGCGACTGCACCAGCTTGGTGGAGATCGAGGCCGAGTGGATCGCCGGCATGATCAGCACATTGGCCGGGCCGCTCAGGCGCATGAACGGGAAGTTGCCCCGCCGCTCCGGCTCCAGCGCCAGCTCCGGCGGCATCTCGCCCTCGTACTCGAAGTCGACGTCGTCGCGCTCGTCCATCATCGCCACCGCCTCGCGCACCTTGTCGGAGCGCAGGCCCATGGGATTGCCGAACGCGGAGTAGCTCATGAAGGCCACCCGCGGCGTGTGGCCGAGGGTCTGCACCGAGCGGGCCGCCTGCATGGCGATCTCCACGAGTTCGTCGGCCTCCGGCATCTCGGTCACATTGGTGTCGGCGATGAACAGGGTGCGGCCCTTGGCCAGCACGATGGACATGCCCATCACCCGGCCGCCGGGGATCGGGTCGATGACGTTCAGCACCTCGTCCAGCACCTGGTCGAAGCTGCGGGTCACCCCGGTCACCATGCCGTCGGCGTGGCCGGCCGCCACCATCGAGGCGGCGAAGGAGTTGCGGTCCTGGTTGATCAGCCGCTGGACGTCGCGCTTCAGGTAGCCCTGCCGCTGCAGGCGTTCGTAGAGCCGGTCGACATATTCCGGGTTCCGGTCGGAGAGCCGGGCGTTGATGATCTCCAGCTTGGTGTCGGCCGGATCGAGGCCCACGAGGCGCATGTTCTCGTGCACCAGTTCCTCGCGGCCGCAGAGGATCGCCTGGCCCAGCCCCTGGGTCTGGAAGCCGTAGGCCGCGCGGATCACGCTCGGCTCCTCGCCCTCGGCGAAGACGATGCGCTTCTTGGCGCCCTTCATCACCGAGCCGGAGATCTTCTGCAGGAAACCGGCGGTCGGATCGAGCCGGCGGGCCAGGTGCGCCCGGTAGTCGTCCATGTCCTCGATCGGCCGGCGCGCCACGCCGGTGTCGGCGGCGGCCTGGGCGACGAACGGCGGGATGTACCAGATCAGCCGCGGATCGAAGGGCGTCGGGATGATGTATTCCGGCCCGAACTTCAGCTGCCGGCCGTGATAGGCGGCGGCCACCTCGTCCGGCACGTCCTCGCGCGCCAGCATGGCCAGGGCGTTGGCGCAGGCGATCTTCATCTCCATGTTCACCCGACGCGCGCGCGCGTCGAGGGCGCCGCGGAAGATGTAGGGGAAGCCCAGCACGTTGTTGATCTGGTTCGGGTAGTCCGAGCGGCCGGTGGCGACGATGGCGTCCGGGCGGACCGCGTGGACCTCCTCGGGGGTGATCTCCGGATCGGGGTTGGCCATCGCGAAGATGATCGGCCGGGGGGCCATCGTCTTCACCAGGTCCTGGGTCACCGCGCCCTTCACCGACAGGCCGATGAAGACGTCCGCGCCCTCCATCGCCTCGGCCAGGGTGCGCTTGTCCGTATCGACCGCATGGGCCGACTTCCACTGGTTCATGGCCTCCGAACGGCCGCGCCAGAGGACGCCCTTGGAATCGACGGCGATGACGTTCTCATGCCGCACGCCCATCGCCTTGATCAGCTCCATCGTGGCGATGCCCGCCGCGCCGGGGCCGTTCAGCACCACCTTGACGTCCTCGATCTTCCGCCCGGTGATCTCGCAGGCGTTGATCAGGCCGGCCGCGCTGATGATCGCGGTGCCGTGCTGGTCGTCGTGGAACACCGGGATGTCGAGCAGCTCCTGCAGCTCGGTCTCGATGCGGAAGCACTCCGGGCTCTTGATGTCCTCCAGGTTGATGCCGCCGAAGGTGACGCCGATGTTCTTGACCACGGTGATGATCTCGTCCGGGTCGGTGGCCGAGACCTCGATGTCGATGGCGTCGACGTCGGCGAAGCGCTTGAAGAGCACCCCCTTGCCTTCCATCACCGGCTTGGAAGCCAGGGCGCCGAGATTGCCCAGGCCCAGGATGGCCGTGCCGTTGGAGACCACCCCCACAAGATTGCCCTTGGAGGTGTAGTCGTAGGCGAGGTCCGGATCCTCGGCGATCTTCAGCACCGGCACGGCCACGCCCGGCGAATAGGCGAGGGAAAGGTCGCGCTGCGTCGCCATCGGCTTGGTGGCGGCGATGGCGATCTTGCCGGGGGTCGGCAGCCGGTGGAAGACCAGCGCTTCCTCATCGGTGAAGGTGCGTTTTTCGGCGTCGCTCATGCCGCGAGTGGATCCTGTCGGCGAAGGTGGAAGGCGCGGAACCTACAGAGCCGGAAGCGTCGCCACAACCACGAGACTCGCGGGACGTATAATGGCGGGACAGGGCGAGACATGCGGGACATGCGGGCGGGACATCGGGCGCCTCCCTATCCCCCTCGTCCCATCTCCGGCGATGATGCTCAAATCCTCCCTCTTGGAGCGAAGCGGAAAGGGGGAGGGGGACCGCGAAGCGGTGGCGGGGGCGAGGTTCTGCATTGAGAGTCAGCAAGGAGGCGCCGGCGCGAACCTGCTGAGTTCGACACCAAGTCGC
>JADZBR010000149.1 GCA_020852035.1 Caulobacteraceae bacterium | reverse complement strand
CGCGATCATGTCCAGCATCATCTTCGGCGTGAAGGCGTTCAGCCGGTCCGGACGGTTCAGGGTGATCGTGGCGACACCGTCGGCCACGTTGTAGAGCAGGGTCTCGAATTCGGGTTTGGTCATGGGCGCCGGTCTCCTTGGTGTCAGGGCGCTGAAATTTCGAACCACAGATCGAAGCGGTCGAGCAGCGCGACCAGGCGCGCGAGCGCCTCGGCGTCGGCGCCTTCAAGACCGAGATCGGCGACGGTCCTCGCCCCCGTGACGAGATCCACCAGGTCCGCCCGCGCCAGCGCCACGCCGGGACCGTCTTCGCCGCGCCGGTGGTGCAGCACGGCGTTCTCGATGCGCACGGCGAACTGTTCGCCCGTGTCCGTGAGGGTAAGGGCCAGGCTCAGCGTCTCGTCGCCGGCGGCGGCGCCGTTCAGCCGGATCGACAGGGCGTCGAGCAGGCTATCGCCCGGCAGCGTCCGCAGTTGGTTGGCCGACGTCTGGCGCGGGGTGTCGGATTTCGGCCGTGGCCGGCGAAGCTCCTGGGCGCCGGTCAGGTAGAAGTCGCGCCAGGGCCCGGACTCGGCCTGGTAGCCCATCTGCTCCAGCGCGTCGGCCTGCAGCGCGCGCGCCCCGGCATGGGAGGGATCGGCGAACACCAGATGGCCGACGATCTCCGCCGCCCATCGGTAGTCGCCGGTTTCATAGGCGCGCCGGCCCTCCGCCAGGACGCTGTCCGCCCCGCCCATCGCCGCCACATAGCGGGCGCCGGCGGCTTCCGGCGGATGGCGGTTGAGGTTGGCCGGGTTGCCGTCGAACCAGCCCAGGTACTTCTGGTAGACCGCCTTGGCGTTGTGGCTGAGCGTCCCGTAGTAGCTGCGCGTGTACCACTCCGCCTCGAGGCTCGGCGGCAGCCGCAGAACCTCGGCGATCTCCGGGCCGTTCATCCCGTGGTTGGCCATCCGCAGGGTCTGGTCGTGGATGAACTTGTAGAGATCGCGCTGCCTGGCGAGGAAGCCGCGGATCGGCGCCTCGTCCCAGCGGGGCCAGTGGTGGCTGGCGAACATCACGCCCGTCTTGCCGGCGAACAGGTCGAGCGCCTCGTCAATGTAGAAGGCCCACGCCTTGGCGTCGCGCACCTGGGCGCCCCTCGGGGTGTAGAGGTTGTGCAGGTGGCAGGTGCAGTTCTCGGCCATGCACAGGGCGCCGAACTTCGGGAAGTGGAAGTTCATCTCCGCCGGCGCCTCGGTGTCCGGGGTGACCTGGAAGACGATCTCCACGCCGTCGAGCGTCAGGCGCTGGCCCGTGTGGTCGATCGAGATGTTGGGCGGCACCAGCGCCACCCGGCCGGTCGAGGTGCCTTTGCCGAGGCCGGAGTCCACGTGGCCGCGCGCATCCTTCGGCAGCAGGCCGCCGTACATGTAGGTCGCGCGGCGGCTCATCACGTTACCGGCCAATACGTTCTCGGCGACGGCGGCCTGCAGGAACCCCTCCGGGGCGACGATCGGAACACCGCGCGCGATGTCGTCCTCGCCGAGCACGCCCATGACACCGCCGTAATGGTCGACGTGACTGTGCGTATAGATCACCGCCGACACCGGCCGGTCTCGCACCTGCCGGCGCACGAGGTCGAGCGCGGCGGCGGCGGGCTGGGCCGAGGTCAGGGGGTCGATGACGATCCAGCCTTCACGTCCCTCCACGAAGGTGACGTTCGAGATGTCGAAGCCGCGGACCTGGTAGATGCCGGGCGTCACCTCGAAGAGCCCGTGCAGCGCGTTCAGCCGGGCCTGCCGCCAGAGGCTGGGATTGACGGTGTCCGGCCGTTCGCCCTCCAGGAAGGCGAACGGCGCCTGGCTCCAGGCGCCGGGGACCTCGGCGTCCGGGATGGTCCCGAGGAACCCACGGCGCGCGAGGGCGAAGTCGGCGCCGTCGTCCGGCGGCAGGCGGCGGGCGGTTTCGGCGTGCGCCCTCCGTGTCGCCTCGGTCGCGTCCTTGCGAAGGTCCTCGCTCACGGCCGCCACCTCAACCGGCCTTCGCCGGCGAGATGCGATCGCGCAGCCTGACCATGCCGCCGATCCAGCGGTCGTAGTCGCCGACCTTGCGCTGCATGTAGGTCAGGACCTGCGGATGGGGCAGGATCAGGAAGGTCTCCTGCGCCAGCCCCTCCACCACGCAGCCCGCCACGTCCTCCGGCGACATGACGCCGTCGACGGCCTGCGAACCCCGGGCGCCGCGGATCATCGGGGTGTCCACCGCCTGGGGGCAGAGGATCGAGACGCCGATGTTGTCGCGCCGGTGGGTGATCGCCAGCGCCTCGGCGAAGCCGACCGCCGCATGCTTGGTGGTGGCGTAGGCCGGGCTGCCTGGCTGGCTGAGCAGCCCGGCGGCCGAGACGGTGTGCAGGAAATGGCCGCCGCCTCGGGCGATCATGCCGGGCAGGGCGGCGCGGGCGGCGTAGACATGCGCCATGACATTGACCGTCCAGCCCAGCATCCAGGTCGCGTTGGGCGCCGAGGTCGCATTGTCGAAGTCCGGGTCGCGGACCGAGACGCCGGCGTTGGAGCACATCAGGTCGATGCGCCCGAACTTCGCTTCGGCCAGGGCCACCATCTGCTGGACCTCTGCTTCGACCGCCACGTCCGCCTTGACGCCGACCCCGCCCACGGCCCGGGCGGTGGCTTCGGCGGCGTCGCCGTCGAGGTCGGCGATCAGCAGCCCGGCGGCGCCTTCCGCCCGGAATCGTTCGGCCAGGGCTCTGCCGATGCCGCTGCCGCCTCCGGTGATCACCGCGACCTTGCCGTTCAGGTTCATCTCAACTCGTCCTCATTGCGTTCGCCGGCCGGTGTTTTGAAGCCGCACGGCGACTCACCGCGCCACCAGGTCGGACTTCAGCGTACGGGCGGTCAGCAGGAACAGCACGCCGCTCGCCGCATAAATCGTGGCGGTGACCAGCATGGCGTGCTGCAGGCTTTGCGGATGGGCGACGGCGCAGACCTGCGTCATGGCGGCGTCCAGGCTGCTGCGCGCCGCCCCCTCGCAGGCCGCCCGGGTCAGCGACGCCGCGCCCATGTCGGCCACCTGCCAGGCGAAGATCGCATCGCTGAGCCAGCCGATGAACAGCGGCCCCAGGCCATAGCCCAGCAGGTTGAGCACGAACATCATGACCGCGGTCGCCAGCGCCCGCGTCTGGGCCGAGACCACGCCCTGGCAGATCGTGTACTGCGCGGTCACGTAGCCGTACTTCAGGGCGCCGCCCACCATCAGGCCGGCCAGGCAGATCCAGATCTGATTGGTGGAGAAGGCCAGGAGATAGAACGGCACGCTGATGAGCAGGCCGAGCCCGGCCAGCCAGGCGATGGCCGTCTCGCTGCGCCGCCGCAGTTTCTCCGCCAGCCAGCCCGTGGCCAGGGTTCCCGCCGCCGCCGCGAGGGCGACCGGGACGTTGATCGCCAGCGCGACCTCGCCGGCGGTCATCCCGAAGCTGCGGCTGACGAACAGGGATTGGAAGGTCGACAGGCCGTAGCCGCAGAAGGCGGCGACGGTGGAGCCGGCGGTCATGATGTAGAACGAACGCTTGGAGGCGATCTCGCGCAGGCCGTCGGCCAGGCGGACCTTCTCGCGCCGCGGGGTCCCCGGCGGGTCGGTGTAGCCGCGCGGCGGCTCGCGGACCGTCAGCTTGAGGACCGCGGCGACCAGCACGCCCGGCAGCCCGAGGATGAGGAAGGCCCATCGCCAGCCGAACGCATCGGTGATCGGGCCGCCGACGACGTTCGCCAGCATCGTTCCCAGCGTGACGCCCATCCCGAAGAAGCCCAGCGCGGTCGAACGCGCGTGGGGCGGGAAGTAGTCGGCGATGATCGAATTGGACTGCGGAACGCAACCGGCCTCGCCGACGCCGACGCCCACCCGGCAGGCCAGCAGGATCCAGAAGGCGCCGATGGTGATGGAGCCGATGGTGACGTCCGTCGCCAGGCCGCACAGGACGGTCATCACCGACCAGGTCGTCAGACACAGGGTCATGATCCAGACCCGGTGGCGCGTCTCGCCCAGTTGCGCGAGCGGGATGCCGACGATGGTGAACAACAGGGCGAAGCCGAAGCCGGTGAGGAGGCCGAAGCCGGTGTCGGAGATGCCGAGCTGCGGCTTCATCTGCGGCGCCACGACCGAGAGCAGGGTCCGGTCCACGAAGTTCAGGACGAAGATGAGCAGCAGCACGCCCAGCACCCAGGTCCTGTAGCCGCGGGAGCCGTAGCCGTGGATGTGGCCCTCACCGTCGCGCGTATCGTCCGCCGCCGCCGCCATGACGCGCCTAGGACCGGAACACGGACGCCAGCGACGGGTCCGCCGGCGTCTCGCGGTATTGCTGCAGCTCGTGGCGGCCGACCACCATGTGATGAACCTCGTCCGGGCCGTCGGCGATGCGCAGGCCGCGGGTCTTGGCCCAAAGGTCGGCCAGCGGCGTGTGCTGGCTGACGCCCAGGGCGCCGTGCATCTGGATCGCCTGGTCGATGATCTGGCAGACCCGCTCGGGCACCATCGCCTTGACCATATGGATCCAGATGCGGGCCTCGCGGTTGCCCAGCACGTCCATCGCCTTGGCGGCCTTCAGCACCATGAGGCGCATGGACTCGATCTCGATCCGGGCGCGGGAGACCTTCTCGAGGTTGCCGCCGAGCTGGATGATCGGCTTGCCGAACGCCTCCCGGCTCATGCCGCGCCTCACCAGCAGGTCCAGCGCCTTCTCGGCGCGTCCGATGGCGCGCATGCAGTGGTGGATACGCCCCGGGCCCAGGCGCAGCTGGCTGATCTCGAAGCCGCGGCCCTCGCCCAGCAGCATGTTGGACGCCGGCACGCGGGCGTCGTTGAAGCGGATGTGCATGTGGCCGTGCGGCGCCTCGTAGTCGCCGAAAACCTGCCGGCCGCCGACGATCTCGACCCCCGGCGTCGGCAGCGGCACCAGGATCTGCGACAGCTGCAGGTGCGGCGGATCGTTCTCGCCGCCGGTGCGCACCATGGTGATCATCACCTTGCAGCGCGGATCGCCGGCGCCCGAGATGAAGTGCTTCTCGCCGTTGATCACATACTCGTCGCCCACCCGCACGGCGCGGGTGTCGATGTTCTTGGCGTCCGAGCTGGCGGTGTTCACCTCGGTCATGCAGTAGGCCGAGCGGATCTTCCCCTCAAGGAGCGGCTTCAGCCATCTCTCCTTCTGCTCAGGGGTGCCGACGCGTTCCAGCACCTCCATGTTGCCGGTGTCCGGCGCCGAGCAGTTCACCACCGCCGAGGCCAGGTGGTTCTTGCCCAGTTCGAAGGCGATGTAGGCGTAGTCGAGGTTGGAGAGGCCCTCGCCGGTGTGGGCGTCGGGCAGGAAGAAGTTCCAGAGCCCGGCCGCGCGCGCCTTGTCCTTGGCCTCCTCCAGCAGCTCGAGCTGGCCGGGGGCGTGTCGCCAGATGTCCGGCCGTCCCTCGCCGAGCCGATGAAACTCCACCGACATCGGGTCGACGACGTCGCGGACGAAGGCCTTGAGCTGGTGGTAGAGCGGCAGCGCCTTGTCGGACATGCGCAGATCGTTCAGCGCGTCCTGCGGGCCCAGCCCGAAACTCGATATGGCGCGATCGCGTCCTTCGGGCCCCATGTGCGTCCTGTTCTCCTACTGGCGCATCCGGCCCTGGCGGCGGGTCGGCGCCCACGGCCGTCAATCGCCGATGCGCTGAAGCTAGCGCTCGCCGTCGGCGGCAGGGATAGAAGAAGGTTGGGGGCAGCCATGCATCCGGAACATGGTCCCGATTGTAGCGGGCGGGGCCGGCGACCCCCTGCCTGGGAGCTATGACTCCGGCCAAATGCTTTCGATACGAGGCATGGCCGGCGATCCCTACACTCCCTTCCAACAATCGGGAGGGAATGATGATCAAGCTAAGGACGCGCCTTGCCTGCGGCACGGCGCTGGTTCTCGTGACATCGGTCTTCGGCGTCGCGCAGGCGCAGGAGGACGTGGCGGTCGAGGAAGTCGTCGTCACGGCGCAGAAGCGGGCCGAGAACGTCCAGGACGTCCCGATCTCGGTGACGGCCTTCAGCGGCAAGACGCTGGAAGCCGCCGGGGTGCAGGACATCCGCGACCTGCGCCGGATCACGCCGAGCCTCTATCTGGCGACCTCCTCCAACACCAGCAACACGCGCATCATGCTGCGCGGCGTGGGCACCAACGGCAACACGGCGGTCGAGCCGAGCGTCGCGACCTTCGTGGACGGGGTCTACGTCCCGCGCATCGGCTCCATGCTCGCGGG
>JADZBR010000148.1 GCA_020852035.1 Caulobacteraceae bacterium | reverse complement strand
TTCGTGCGGATCGTGGTGGTGCTCTCCCTGCTCCGCACCGCGCTTGGCCTGCAGCAGAGCCCGCCCAACGCGGTGATCGTCAGCCTGGCCCTCTTCCGCACCGCCATCGTCATGGGGCCGACCTTCCAACGCAGCTACGACGAGGGCATCCGCCCGCTGCTCGATCAGCAGATGGAATTGCCGCAGGCGTTCGACGCGGCCGGGGCGCCGGTGAAGCAGTTCATGCTGAGCCAGGTGGGGCGAGAGGACCTCGCCCTTTTCGTGCGCCTCTCGCGCATCGAGCGGCCGGCCAATATCCAGGAGACGCCCCTGCGGGTGGTGACGCCGGCGTTCATGCTCTCGGAGCTGAAGCGCGCGTTCGAGATCGGCTTCCTGCTCTTCGTTCCCTTTCTGGTGATCGATCTGGTGGTCGCCAGCGTGCTGATGAGCATGGGCATGATGATGCTGCCGCCGGTGATCATCAGCCTGCCGTTCAAGCTGATCTTCTTCGTGCTGGTCGACGGCTGGCGGCTGGTCTCGGGCTCGCTGGTCGAGAGCTTCCAGAGAGGCGCCGGGGGCGGCTAGAGCGAAATCCGATCCTCTTGAATCGGATTTTGCTCAAGACTCTTTGAAATTAGAGCATTTTCTTCGCCGAACCGGCATCCACTTCGGCGGAAAATGCTCTAGGCGGCCGCCTTGCAGGTGGCGAAGAAGGTGCTCACCGCCGCGCGGGCCCTCCTGTCGGCGTTCACCTTGGTCGAGGTTTCGCCCATGACGAGGGACAGCTCGCCACCGCTGGCGAAGCCCTGCAGCGGCTTGGAGTTGGTCGGCACCGCCACCTCGACCAGCTGACCGCCGGCGCCCCCGGCCGGACCGAGCTGACCCGACAGCAGCTGGCGTTCGCCGCGCGACACCAGCGTGACCTGCGGCGGCGCGCCGGCCGGCGCCGGCGCCGAGAGCCGCACATTCTGCGACCGCGGCTGGCAGGCCATCATCACCACCACGTTGTCGCTGTTCGGCTGGCCGTAGGCGAGCTTGACGCCCTCCTCGCGGGTGGCGTGCAGCGTCCAGGTCATGGCATCGGCGCGCTCGCCGCCGCCCTGCAGATGCGAACAGCCGCCGATCAGGGCGAACAGGCCCAAGGTGATGAAATGGGATGCACGCATCCGACGCCTCCGAGCCCCCAACGTCGGAGGATGGGCGTCGGTTCCTCCCTCCCGTTGGCGGTGGGGAGGGAGATTAGAACGGCGAGAACTTCTCCAGCAGGGACTGGCCGGCGGGGGTCTTCTGCACCCGGCTGATATCGCCGCGGCCGCCATAGCTGATGCGGGCTTCGGCGATCTGGGTGTGCTGGATGGTGTTGCGGGCCGAGATGTCCTCCGGGCGCACAATGCCGGCGACGGTCAGCTGGCGCAGTTCGGCGTTGGTGCGGACCTCCTGGGTGCCCTGGATCAGCATGTTGCCGTTGGGCAGCACGGCGGTGACCACCGCGGCGACCGAGAGGTTGATCTGCTCGGCGCGGGTGACCGAGCCGGCCCCGGCGTTGTTGGTCTCCGATTCGGTCTGGATCATTTCGGCGGGGTTGAACTCGCTCGGCAGGATCTTCCCGAGGCTGGACTCCAGGCCGAAGAACCGCGGCACCCCGGCCGTCACGCCCGAGGTGCGCGAGCTGGAGGAGGAGTTCTGCACATTGGCCCGGTCGTCGATGCGGATGTTGACGGTCAGGATGTCGCCGACCCGGCTCGCCCGCTGGTCGATGAAGAAGGCCCGCGCGCCCGGCCGCCACAGCGAATTGGCGGAAGCCTGGGAGTTCGAGACCTGCTGGAAGCGCGGCGGGGCCTCGGCCAGCACCTCCTGCTTCTGCGGCACCAGGGCGGCGGGATAGCCGACCGGCGTCAGGTCCGGGCCCTTCACCGCCTCGATGGCGTGCGAGCAGGCGGCGAGCGGGACGAAGGCGAGGATGGCGAACAGGGCGGGGCGCATCGGGATTTCCTTAGCGGGACGCATACTGAGCGGCGCGGATGGGGCTTTGCAGCTGCTGGGCGGCGGGGCCGACGACGGCCTGGCCGGGGCCGGAGGCGACGGCCTGCAGGGTCTTCTTGGAGGCGGTGTTCTGGACGCCGAACGCTTCGCCGGCGGCGGCGCTCTGCAGGGCCTTGCCCTGCAGGGTCACCGAGACCGCGCCGTCCGACCAGGTGACGGAGATCAGGTCGCCGGCCTTGATCACCTGCGGGGCGGCGACGTCGCGGGTGTGGACCGGCGTCCCTTCACGAAGAGGTCGGCGGGCGGCCATCCCGATCACCGCCTCGGCGTCGCGCGGGGCGCCGGCCGGCCGCGCGGCGAGCTTGGTCCAGACCACATCCTCGGGGCGCACGATCTCGCCGGCGGCGAAGTCGCGGGCGTAGGTAAGGACGGAGACGTTGCCCGGCTGGGCGGCGGCGGCGCTCGCCGCGCCGCGCACGATGATGCGGCGGATGCCCTGGGCGTTGGCCCAGTCGAGGCCGACCCGGCGCGCGGCCATCTGCACGGCTCCGGCGTCCAGCACCACCGAGGCGCCCGAGCGGCGGGCGACGGCGATCACGCCGGCCTGGCCGGCGCCCTCGAAGAGATCGCTCATGGTGACGAGGCCGTCGGCGTCGGAGACCTCGGGCTTCAGCGTCACCGGCAGGCCGGCGGCGGCCGAACTCACCATTGCGAGGGCCAGCCCCACTCCGATCATCCCCGCGAAAGCGGGGACCCAGGCTTTTTTCTGCTGGTCCCGGCGCGGGCGAAAAGACTGGGTTCCCGCTTTCGCGGGGATGATCGGAAGGGTCATGAGCTTACGACTTCACCTGGCTGGCCACGGTCAGCATCTGGTCGGCCGTGGTGATGACCTTGGAGTTCATCTCGTAGGCGCGCTGGGCGACGATCAGGGCGCTGATCTCGGCCACCGCGTCGACGTTGGAGGCTTCGGTGTAGCCCTGCAGCAGGACGCCCATGCCCTCCAGGCCCGGCGTGCCGACGGTGGCCGCGCCGGAGGCGGCGGTCTCCAGGAACAGGTTGTCGCCGATGGCCTCCAGGCACCGCTCGTTCAGGAAAGTGGCCAGCTCCAGCTGACCGACGACGGACGGTTCGGGCTGACCGGGCTGGGTCACCTGCACCTGGCCCGACTTGGAGACGGTCACGTCGGTGGCGTCGGCCGGAACGGTGATCGCCGGCTGCACGACATAGCCGTCCTCGGTGACGATCTGGCCCTGGCCGTCGACGGCGAAGTTGCCGGCGCGGGTGTAGGCGGTCTCGCCCGACGGCATCAGCACCTGGAAGAAGCCGCGTCCGTTGATCGCCAGGTCGTAGATGTTGCCGGTGTTGGAAAGCGAGCCCTGCTGGGTGATGCGATAGACGCTGCCGGCCTTCACCCCGGCGCCGATCTGCACGCCGGTGGGCACGATGTTGCCCTGGTCGGACGACTGCGCGCCGGCCCGCTCGATGGTCTGGTAGAGCAGGTCCTGGAACTCGGCGCGCTGCTTCTTGAAGCCCACCGTGTTCATGTTGGCGATGTTGTTCGAGATGACCTCGACGTTCAGCTGCTGGGCGGCCATGCCGGTGGCGGCTGTGCGGAGCGCTTGCACTGGCGGTTACTCCCTTAGGATACGCGGCCCAGCCGCTCGACGGAGCGGCGGGTAAGCTCGTTGGTGGATTCCATCATCCGGGTGATCGACTCGTAGGCGCGGCTGATCTCGATCAGCCGGGTCATCTCCAGGATGGGCTTGACATTGGACGCCTCCAGCATGCCCTGGCGCACCTTGGCGTCGGGGGCGGCCTGCGGCTGCAGGTTGGAGATGTTGCGGAAGAGGTTGTCGCCGGCTTTCTCCAGCGAGGCGCGGTCGTCGAAGCGCCAGACGGCGAGCTTGCCGATGATCTCCTGCCCCTGGCTGACCGAGCCGTCGTCGCCGACCGCCACCGGGCCCTTCTTGAAGTCGACCACGATCGGCCCGCCGTCGCCCTGCACCACCTCGCCGGCCTGGGTGGTCAGCTGGCCCTGGTCGTCGACGGTGAACTGGCCGTTGCGGGTGTAGCGCTCGCCCTCGGCGGTCTGCACCCGGAAGAAGCCGTCGCCCTCTATGGCGAAGTCGAAGGCGTTGCCGGTCTCGTTCAGCGAGCCCTGCCCGAAGTCGCGCGCCAGGCCCCGGTCGAGCACGAACTTCACCGGCCCCGGCGCCTGGGCGGTCCGCGCCCGGTTGCCCGGCTCGGCGCCGGTCATCAGGCTCTCGACCTTGAAGCCGGTGGTGTCGGCGTTGGCCATGTTGTTGGCGACGATGTCCAGCTCCCGGCGGAGGGTCATCTGGCGCGACAGGCCGACGTAGAGGGTGTTGTCCATCGGACGGGTGAGGGCTCACTGCGACAATCAGCGTCGCATGGTGAACTGCAAGCCTTGGGCCAGTTTGAAAGCTGAGCGTTTTCAGTAACTAAGAAAGTTAACGCCGACCACCCGGCGAAAATTTCCGGGCAGGAAATGCACGCGTTAACGCCTGTTAAACACCACTCCTTAACCATAACCGCGGCATCAGGAAGCCTTACGATTCCAAGGGGTCCGCGCGGGTGGCGAAGAAGGAAAAGGTCAAGGAGGCGGAGGACGCCGAAAAGACCGAAGGTGCAGAGGGCGAAGAAGGCGAAGGCGGCAAGAAGAAGCTGCCGATCAAGCTCATCGCGATCGCCGGCGCGGCGGCTGTCGTCATCCTGGGCGGCGGCGGGACCGCGGCCTTCATGTTCCTGAAGCCCAAGCCCGAGGCCGCCGGCGAACACGGCAAGAAGGAAGAGAAGAAGAAGGAAAAGGGCGGTGAGCACGGCGGCGGCAAGGACGGCAAGGCCGACCCCAACGCCCCGGTGATCGCCGAGGGCCCGAACGGGGTCACCTTCTACACCTTGCCCGACATCGTGGTGAACATGCAGACCGCCGACGGGCGGCCGACCTTCCTGAAGCTGAAGCTCACCTTCGAACTGCCCGATGCGCACATGGCCGACGATCTGACGCCGAACATGCCCCGGATGCAGGACATGTTCCAAACCTTCCTGCGCGAGCTGCGCCCGGAAGACCTGCAGGGCTCGCAGGGGTCCTACCAGCTGCGCATGGAAATCCTGCGCCGGGTGAACCTGCTGATCGCCCCGGCCAAGATCAACGCCGTGCTGATCGAGGAGATGCTGATCAACTAGGTCGGCAGCAGCATGGCAGAGGAAACCGACATCGCCGAAGCCCCCGCCGCCGAAGCCGCGGCGCCCGCGGCCGGCTGGGACGCCAACGCCGAGCCCGAGGGGCTGGTCGGCTCCGAGCGCGTGCTCAATCAGGACGAGATCGACAGCCTGCTGGGCTTCGACCTCAACGACGAGGACGCAGCCGAACGCTCCGGCATCCGCGCCATCATCAACTCGGCCCTGGTCTCCTACGAGCGCCTGCCGATGCTGGAGATCGTCTTCGACCGCCTGGTGCGGCTGATGACCACGTCCCTCCGCAACTTCACCAGCGACAACGTCGAGGTCAGCCTCGACAACATTTCGTCGATTCGCTTCGGCGACTATCTGAACTCGATCCCGCTGCCGGCCATCCTCTCGGTCTTCAAGGCCGAGGAGCTTGAGAACTACGGCCTGCTGACGGTCGATTCGAACCTGATCTACTCGATCGTCGACGTGCTGCTTGGCGGCCGGCGGGGCACGGCGGCCATGCGCATCGAGGGCCGGCCCTACACCACCATCGAGCGGGTCCTGGTCCAGAGGATGGTCGAGGTCGTCCTGGCCGACGCCAAAGAGGCCTTCGAGCCCCTGACGCCGGTGACCTTCACCCTGGACCGCCTGGAGACCAATCCCCGGTTCGCCGCCATCGCG
>JADZBR010000147.1 GCA_020852035.1 Caulobacteraceae bacterium | reverse complement strand
TGCACGGCAAGGACCCCAAGGCCCAGCCCCTGCTGCTGCTCGCCCACATCGACGTGGTGGAGGCTGACCGCGCCGACTGGGAACGCGATCCCTTCACCCTGGTGGAGGAGAACGGCTACTTCTACGCTCGCGGCGCCAGCGACGACAAGGCGATGGCCGCCGTCATCACCGACGCGATGATCCGCTACAAAAAGGCCGGCTACACGCCGCGCCGCGACATCAAGCTGGCCCTGACCTGCGGCGAGGAGACGCCCAACACCTTCAACGGCGTGAGCTGGCTGATCGCCAAGCACCCCGAAACGCTGAAAGCCTATATGGCGCTCAACGAAGGCGCCGGCGGGCGGCTCGACGCGGCCGGCAAGCCGGTGTCGCTGGGCATCCAGGCCGGCGAGAAGGTCTATCAGGACTTCAGCCTGGAGGTGACCAACCGCGGCGGCCACTCCTCGCGCCCGCTGAAGGACAACGCCATCGTCCACCTGTCGCAGGCGCTGGAGAAGATCGGCGCCCACGACTTCCCCGCCCGGCCCAACGAGGCGACGCGCCAGAACTTCCGCGGCAACGGCCCGCTGGTCGGCGGCGAGGAGGGCGCGGCGATGAGCAGGGTGGCCGAGGATCCCGCCGACCAGGCCGCCATCGCCATCGCCGCCCGCGACCCGTCACGCAACTCGATGATGCGCACCACCTGCGTGCCGACCGAGGTCAAGGCCGGCCACGCGCCCAACGCCCTGCCGCAGCGCGCCTGGGCCAACGTCAACTGCCGCATCCTGCCCGACGAGAGCCAGCAGGCGGTGCTGGAGCAGCTGGTGAAGATCGTCGACGACCCGGCGGTGAAGATCACCTTCCGCGACCCGCCGGAGGACCGCGGCCCGCCGCCGCCGCTGACGCCGGCGGTGCTCGGCCCGGCCAAGAAGGTGGCCGCCAGGCTCTGGCCCGGCGTGCCGCTGATCCCGGCGATGGCCACCGGCGCCACCGACGGGCGCTTCACCAACGCGGCGGGCACGCCGACCTACGGCCTGACCGGCATGTTCGGCGATCCCGACGGCGGCGGCGCCCACGGCCTGAACGAGCGCATCCGCGTCAAATCGCTCTACGACGGCCGGACGTTCCTCTACGACGTCATCAAGCTCTACGCCGACGCGCCGGGGACGTGAGAACCCTTCTCCCCGTGCGGGAGAAGGTGGCCCCCGCGAAAGCGGGGGTCGGATGAGGGGTGGAAGATCATCTCCGCCTCGAAAGCGGAGACTGTTGCGCCGGAACCGGGCGGTCTGAGAGACCCCTCATCCGGCGCTTCGCGGATGGTCTTCTCCCGCAGGGGGAGAAGGAACGGAGGAAACCATGACCGCCAAGATCGGCAAGACGCTCGCCGACTCCACGCCCTTCTGGCCGCCGACGCCGAGGCCGCCGAAGGGCGCGCCGAACATCCTGGTGATCCTGTTCGACGACGTCGGCTTCTCCGACTTCGGGTGCTACGGCTCTCCGATCAAGACGCCGACCATCGACGCCCTGGCCGCCGAGGGCCTGCGCTTCACCGGCTTCCACACCACCGCCATGTGCTCGACCACGCGCGCGGCGCTGCTGACCGGCCGCAACCACCACTCGGTCGGCATGGGGTGCCTGGCCAATTTCGATTCAGGCTTCCCCGGCTATCGCGGCAAGATCAGCCGCCAGGCCGGCACGCTGCCGGAGATGCTCAAACCGCACGGCTATCGCAGCTACATGGTCGGCAAGTGGCACGCGACCTCGCTCAGCGAGAGCGGCCCCACCGGCCCCTTCGACGGCTGGCCGCTGGGCCGCGGCTTCGACCGCTACTACGGCTTCATGGACGCCGAGACCGACCAGTTCGCCCCCGAACTGGTGCGCGACAACACGCCCATCCCGCCGCCGGCGACCTTCGAGGAGGGCTACCACCTGACCACCGACCTGGTGGACCAGTCGATCCGCTTCATCGCCGACCACGCCGCCAACGCGCCGGACCTGCCCTGGCTCCTGTGGCTCGCCCCCGGCGCCTGCCACGCCCCGCACCAGGCGCCCAAGGCGATCATCGAGAGCTACGACGCGGTCTTCGAGCACGGCTGGGACGTGGAGCGCGAGCAGCGCCTCGCCCGTCAGAAGGCGCTCGGCGTCGTGCCGCCGGACACCCAGCTTCCCGACCGCAACGACGGCGTCGGCGCCTGGGACAGCCACGACGCCGACTCGCGCCGCGTCTTCACCCGCCTGCAGAGCGCCTTCGCCGGCATGCTCGACCACGCCGACCGCGAGATCGCCCGGCTGGTCGGCTTCCTGAAGGACGCCGGCCTGAAGGACGACACCCTGATCCTCGTGCTCTCCGACAACGGCGCCAGCCAGGAGGGCGGCCCCTGGGGCTTCGTCAACGCGATGGGGCCCTACAACCTCAAGGGCGAACCGATCGCCGAGAAGCTGGCCAACCTGGAGGACGTCGGCGGGCCGAACAGCCACTCCAACTTCCCGCACGGCTGGGCGATGGCCTCCAACACGCCGCTGAAGCGCTACAAACAGAACACCCACGGCGGCGGCATCCGCGACCCGCTGGTGGTCTCCTGGCCGAACGGCCTCGCCGCGCGCGGCGAGCTGCGCCACGGCTTCCGCCACGCCTGCGATCTGACGCCGACCCTCCTCGACCTGCTCGGCATCGAGCCGCCGAAGACGATCGCCGGCGAGACCCAGATCCCGCTGGAGGGCGAAAGCTTCGCCGCCGCCCTGAAAGGCGCCGAGGCCCCGGCCCGCTCGCGCCCGCAGTATTTCGAGATGTTCGGCCACCGGGGCCTCTGGAAGGACGGCTGGAAGGCGGTCGCCTTCCACCCGCCGGGAACGCCGTTCGACGCCGACACCTGGGAGCTCTACAACCTCGACGCCGACTTCTCGGAGACCAACGACCTCGCCGCCGCCGAACCGGAGCGCCTCAAGGCGCTGATCGACGCCTGGTGGAAGGAGGCCGAAGCCTGCCAGGTGCTGCCGCTGGACGACCGCTTCGCCCCGCGCTTCGCCGAGAACGCCGCCCGCGCCCAGGGCCAGCGCAAGCGCTTCGTCTTCCACGCCGGCATGGGGCACCTCCCCACCGACGTCGCCCCGGACGTGCGCAGCCGCTCCTACCGCATCGAGGCCGACGCCATCGTCCCGCCCGGCGGCGCCGAGGGCGTGCTGATCGCCCACGGCGACATGACCTGCGGCTACAGCCTCTACATCCAGGACGGCCGGCTGAAGCACACCATCAACATCGGCGGGAAAAAGGTGACGGTGGCCTCCGACCGCCCCGTCGAACCCGGCCACCGCCGGCTGGGCGTGACGTGCCTGCGCGACAACGGCCGCCGCTTCGTCCTCACCATCGACGGCCAGCCGGCCGGCGAGGTGGAGAGCGAGATCGGCTTCCTCACCCTGATCTCCTGGTCCGGCCTCGACATCGGCCACGACCGCTCCAGCCCCGTCGCCGACTACCCCGCCCCGTTCCAGTTCACCGGGACCCTGCGCAAGGTCGTGGTGACGATGGACGCGGACCAGGACCTCGACCACGAGGCCGTGGGGAACGTCGAGATGGCGCGCCAGTGATCCTTCTCCCCTTGCGGGAGAAGGTGTCGCCGCAGGCGACGGATGAGGGGTCCCTCAGACCCGTCAGCCCGCACACGGCCGATCCGCTTTCGCGGCGGATATCATCTTCGACCCCTCATCCGTCCGGCTTCGCCGGCCACCTTCTCCCGCAAGGGGAGAAGGGCTAGACCCCGCCCATGCGTATCTTCATCGACGCCGACGCCTGCCCGGTGAAGGAGGAGGTCTACAAGGTCGCCCGCCGCTACGCCGTGCCGGTGAGCGTGGTCGCCAACGCCTGGATCAACACCCCTCGCGAGCCCTTGATCGAGAGCATCGTGGTCGACGCCGGCCCCGACGTCGCCGACGACTGGATCGCCGAACGCGCGACGGCGCAGGACATCGTCGTCACCCAGGACATCCCGCTGGCCGACCGCTGCCTGAAGGCCGGCGCGATCGTGCTCAATTCCAAGGGCGTCCCCTTCACCGAAGGCTCGATCGGCATGGCGCTGGCCGGCCGGGCCATCGGCGAGCACCTGCGCTCGATGGGCGAGATCACCCGCGGCCCGGCGCCCTACTCGGCCCGCGACCGCTCGCAGTTCCTGCAGGCGCTCGACCAGGCGGTGAACCGCATCCGCCGGCGGGGCTAGAGTCCAGGGTTTAGAGCGCGTTAGCCGGCGGAACCGGCTTCCACTTCCGCCTGACGCGCTCCAGGCGCCTCGCGCCAGCCGCGCCGCAGCACCACCCACAGCACCGCGGCGATCACCACCGGCCCGAGCGGCAGGTTCAGCCCCATCGCCAGGGCGCGCGAGACCAGCGGCAGCAGGAAGCCGGCCAGCAGCACCAGCTTCTCCCCCGGCAGGAACCCGCCCCCTCGTCCCTGCGAGAAGACCCAGGCGAGCGGGATGGCCAGGAGCAAAAGGTCGTAGTCCAGCAGGTAAGGGCTGACGAGCAGGGTCGCCGCCGCCAAGGCCGGGCCGAGCGCCTCGCTCCCGCGCCGCCGCCAGGCGAACCAGGCCACCGCCCCGGCCGCGCCGGCGCTCACCGCCGCCTGGACCGCGTAGGCCAGCGGCAAGGGCGCGGCCCAGACCCGCAGGGCCGCGAAGGCGCTCTGCAGCTTGGCGGGATCTAGCGCGCCGCTCTCCACCACCTGCCGGGCCTGGCCGATCGCGCCGAGATAGGCGACCCACGCCTCGGTCCCGAACACGACCCAGGAGACGCCGATCAGCCCCGCCGCCGACGCGCCGGCCGCCGCGAAGGCCCGCCAGCGCCCGCCCGCCGCCAGGGCCAGGGGGATCAGCAGCCCCAGGTGCGGCTTGACGATCAGCGCGCCGAGCAACGCCCCGGCCAGGATCGGCCGCGCCTTCAGCCAGATCACGCCGCCGGCGAACAGCGCCGTGGTCAGAAACCCGTTCTGCCCGTGCCCGGCGTTCACCAGCACCGCCGGGAAGGCGAGCACCGCCAGGCTGCGGCCCGGCAGGTCGCCCAGCAGCCGCCGCACCGCCGCCCAGTAGGCCGCGCCGGTCGCCGCGAGCCATGCCGCCAGCGCGGTCAGGTAGGGCGCCAGGGCCAGCGGCAGACAGACCAGCAGATAGGTCGGCGGATAGAAGAACGGCAGCGCCCCGGCGCCGGGGAACCGCGCATGCTGCAGGGCGTGCAGGCTGGGAAGGTCGTAGGCCGCCGCCGCCTCGCCGCGCAGGGCCAGGATCGAGGCCGTCCAGTAGCAGAGGAAGTCCACGCCCAGCGGCTTGCCGCTCGGGTCCCGCCCCTCGCGGGCCAGCGCCACCCAGGCGAGGGCGATGACCAGGCACACAGCGCCCAGGATCCGCGCATAGGCGCGGGCGCGCTCGTCATGCAGCCAGCCGGCCTCGCTGAGAACGCCGGGCCAGCCGGCGCGAACCTGATCCCCCATGCGCCGATGATGACGCCGGCGGCTCTTAGAGTTCGTGAACATCGCCCGCGCCCACAGCATTCGCTTGCCGCGGCGGCCGCGGCCTGCAAGGGAGGCTGAAATGTCTTCCGGCCTCTTCGCCCTGCTCGACGACGTCGCGGCTATCGCCAAGCTGGCCGCCGCCTCGGTGGACGATGTCGCCGGCGCCGCCGGCAAGGCCGGGGCCAAGGCCGTGGGCGTGGTGGTCGACGACGCGGCGGTGACGCCCGGCTATGCGATGGGCTTCACCCCCGACCGCGAACTGCCGATCGTCTGGAAGATCGCCCTCGGCTCGCTGCGCAACAAGTTCCTGTTCCTGCTGCCCGGCGCCCTCCTGCTCAGCGCCTTCGCGCCCTGGGCGGTGACGCCGCTGCTGATGCTGGGCGGGGCCTATCTGGCGTTCGAGGCCACCGAGAAGCTCATCGAAGCCTTCGCGCCGCACGACGAGACCGTGGAGCCGGAGGATCTGGCCCTGAGCTCGGTCCAGCTCGAAGCCGAGAAGGTCGGCGGCGCGATCCGCACCGACCTGATCCTTTCGGCCGAGATCATGGCCATCGCGCTCAACGAGGTCGCCGGCCGCGGGCTGGCGGTGCAGGCCGGCGCCCTGGCCCTGGTCGGCCTGCTGCTGACCGTCGGCGTCTATGGCGCGGTGGGGCTGCTGGTGAAGATGGACGACATCGGCCTGCACCTGGCGCAGCGCCGGCGGCCGACGGCCCGGGCGGCCGGCCGCGCCCTTGTGGGCGCCATGCCCGCGGTGCTGGGCGGCCTGACCCACATCGGCACCGCCGCCATGCTGTGGGTCGGCGGCGGCATTCTGGTGCATGGCCTGGCGAAGCTGGGCGTCGGCCAGGTGGAGCACCTGATCGACCGCCTGGCCCATCCCCTGGGCCGGGTTCCGCTGGGCGGCCCCGTCGCGGAATGGGCGGCGTTCGCGCTCGCCTCGGCCGTGGTGGCGCTGGCGGTGGGCGGTGTCTTGGCCGGGCTGGTCCACCTGATCCCCAGGCGGCGCTAGAGCCCCTCGGCGACGAACCGCCGACGCGGGGCCGCGTCCAGGCGGCCGGCGCCGGCCAGACGGACAATGCGCAAAAAATGCGGGCACTCCAGCATGCTCGGCGCCTGGCAGGCGGCCGCGTGGCGCAGGCCGTCGCGCATCGTCGCCAGCCGCCCGATCGCCAGGTCCAGCTCCTCGGCCTTGGCCAGCAGGCGTTCGCGCTCGATGCGCGGCCGCCCGTCGGCGGCGAACATCTCGCCGATCTCGCCCAGCGAGAACCCCGCCGCCCGGCCGAGCGCGATCAGCGCCAGCCGTTCGAGGACCTTCGGGTCGAAGAGCCGCTTCAGCCCACGCCGCCCCACCGAGGCGATCAGGCCCTTCTCCTCGTAGAACCGCAGGGTGGAGGCCGGCGTCGCCGAACGGCGGGCGACTTCGGCGATGTCGAGCAATTTCACCCTTGACCTCAAGTTGACTTGAACTTGCAGGATGCGGCCCGACACCGGCGAAGACAATCCCACGGAGACCCGCGATGCCCGACGCCCCGCCCGCCAACCGAGCCCAGGCCGCCCACTGGAACGAGGCCAGCGGCCCCGTCTGGGTGGAGATGCAGGGCGTGCTCGATTACATGCTGGCGCCGGTCGGCGCGGCCCTGGTGGAGGCGGCGTTCCCTGGCGAGGGCGCCCGGGTGCTGGACGTCGGCTGCGGCGCCGGCGCCACCAGCCTGGCTATGGCCCGCCGCCTGGGGCCGCGGGGTCTTTGCCTGGGCGCCGACATCTCCGCCCCGCTGGTCGCCGCCGCCCGCAAGCGCGCGACGGCCGAAGGGCTGGAGGCGGCGCGATTCGTGGAAGCCGACGCCCAGACCTTCGCCTTCGACGCCGGGGCGTTCGACGCGGCGATCTCGCGTTTCGGGGTGATGTTCTTCGACGACCCGCCCGCCGCCTTCGCCAACATCCGCCGGGCGATGCGGCCGGGCGGGCGGCTGACCTTCATCGCCTGGAGGAGCCCGGCCGAGAACCCGTTCATGACCGCCGCCGGCCGTGCGACCGCGCACCTCCTGCCGCCGCAGCCGCCGCCGGACCCGGAGGCGCCCGGCCAGTTCGCCTTCGCCGACGACCGGCGGGTGCGGCGCATCCTGGAGGCCGCCGGCTGGAACGATGTCGACCTGAGGCCGCTCGACCTGCCCACCGATGTCCCCGAGGCCGACCTGATGGCCTACGTCACCCGCCTCGGCCCCGTGGGCCAGGCGCTGCGCGCCGCGGACGACGCGACCCGCGCGCAGATCACCGCTGTGCTGAAGGATGCGTTCGCGCCCTCGGTGCAGGACGGGGCGGCGCGCTTCAGCCTGGCCTGCTGGCTGGCGACGGCGCGGGCCTAGATCCCGCACGCACGGACCGATTGCGGTCGGGCCGCCACGCTCTTCGCTCATCCCCGCGAAAGCGGGATGAGCCAAAGGTTGAGAAACCTAGGCCCCGCCGCTCGGCCGGATTCCCTTCGCGAACAGCAGGTCCGACCACCGCCAGCGGCCGTGGCCGAGCGCCACGCGCGAACCGTCGCTCAGGGAGATCAGGACAAGGCCGTTCAGCGCCTGGGCGCGGCATTCCGCGGGCGCGAAGCCGACCTCCCACATGATCGCCTCGCGCAGGGCCGCCAGGCCCGCGCCTTCCTGGGCCGGGTGGCGCACCCATTCGCCGTTCCAGACCAGCAGCGCCTTGCCGCGATTGACCTCGGCGACGGCGGCCTGGGCGCGGCGGTCCCTGCGCAGGGCGTCCTGCAGGCGGCGGGTCATATTGCAGGCTCCACCGCCGCCGCCGTTTCCGGCGGTGGTCGCGCCGGCCAGGTCGCCGTCGCCGACCTCGACCATGCCCTGGCCGGTGGAGCCGCCGCCCACCGCCACCGCATCCGGGGTCGGCTTGCTGACGTTGGCCCTGGCCACCAGGTTTCTCGGCGGCGCCTTGACCGGCGAAGGTCGCGGCGCTTCGGGCCGCGGCTTGGCCTCGGAGGGTTTCTCCTCCGGCCTTTTCTCTTCGACCTTCGGCGGCTCGGGCTCGGCCGGACTGATGGTCTCGGCCGGGGTCGGGTCGAGGCGGGGGCGCAGTTCGACCAGCGCCACGCGCACCGACGGCGGCTCGATCCGCGCCGGCGGCGCGACCGGCGCCAGCGTCAGGAGAAGCCCCAGCACCGCGACATGCCCCGCCAGGCTGAAGGCCGTGGTCGAGGCGCGCCGCCGGCGCGAGGCCGGGCCGGCCTCGTCCCGCCGCAGACCGAGCGTCGTCGGCATCAAAGGCCGCCCTTCATACGCAAAACCCCCGGGCGAAGAGTTCGCCCGATCAGGCCAGGACGATCAACACCACCCGGCGATTGGTCGCACGCCCGTCGCGCGTGTTGTTCGGCGCGATCGGCTGGTCGGGGCCGTAGGAGATGGTGCCGATACGGTTCAGCGCCACGCCGTGCTGGTTCAGATACCGGCGCACGGTCTCGGCCCGCTGCTCGCCCAGGCGATAGTTGCCTTCCTTGGAGCCGGTGGCGTCGGTGTGCCCCTGCACCTCGACATAGACGTTGCGGTTCTCGGCCTTCAGCTTGTCGACGAAGGTGTCGAGGCGCGCCTGCACCTCCGGCGTCAGGGTGGCCTTGTCGCTCGGGAACTTCAGCGAGTCGTCCGACAGCACCATCGAATAGAGGAACTTGCCCTCGGCCAGCTTGCCGGCCGCTTCCGCCCGGCTGAGCGCCTCGCGGGTGGCCTGGTCGAGGCCCGCGAGCCGGTCCTCATGCGACTGGACCTGCGTGGCGACCGGCGCGACCTGATCGCGGACATACTCCTTGGTCGCGCACCCGCCCAAGCTCAACGCCCCCAAAGCCATCGCCCCCGCGATAGTCACACCTGAAGCACGCACGATCATGCGAGTTCTCCGTCCCAGTTTATGAACCGCCGTTAATGAATGACCCGCGATGCTTCGAGTCGGAAAGCGGCGCTTTCTTGGCGCGGCGCGGGCCGGGGCGCCGGGGTTCCGCCGCATTTCGCGTCGCGCGCGAGCCTGACGCTGGGCCGCAGACCGGGCGATCACGACAATAAATTCATATATACAGAAAATACTTTTCGTAAAACAGAAAGTATGTGAGGCTTCAGAACCCCAGGAGGCGCCCTATGACAACGGCTGTCGATCTCTTCGCTCCGCAGCAGCCCTCTCCCGCCCTGACGCGATTGCGGCGATTGAGCCGACCGTTCGAGATCCTGTTCGCCGGTCTGGCGGTTCTGGCGCTGATCTTCCTGGCCGGGCTGGCGGTCGGCGGCGCGATCCCCAACCCCTACCTGCGGATCGGCCCGCACGGCTGCTTCATCGCCTTCAGCGGGGCGCTGGCCGGGACCATTCCGGTGACCGACATGTCGCTCGTCACCCGCGCGGTCGGCCTTGTCGCCATCTCGTCGATTTTCGGCGCGGTCGCCTACGCCTTCTGGAACCTGCGCGCCCTCTTCGCCGGCTACCGGCGGGGCGAGGTGTTCACGGAGGGCGCTGTCGCCGCCATGCGCCGGGCGGGGGCGGGCCTGATCGTCTTCGCGCTCGCGCCCGCCCTGACCCAGCCCGTGCTGCGGGCCGTCGGCAGCCTCGACCGCGCCTGGTTCCACGGCCACAGCGTGGCCGCGCTGATCACCGGCGCGGCGCTCTTCGTGCTGGCGGCGGTGTTCGCCCTTGGCCAGGAGATCGCGCGCGAGGCGGAGGGCTACGTCTGATGGCCATCGTCGTGCGCCTCGACCTGATGCTGGCCCGCCGCAAGGTGCGCTCCAACGAGCTCGCCCGCGCCATCGGCGTGACGCCCTCGAACCTCTCGCTGCTCAAATCCGGGCATGTGAAGGGCGTGCGCTTCGAGACCCTGAACGCGATCTGCGCCTATCTCGATTGCCAGCCCGGCGACCTGCTGGAGCACGTGCCCGACACCGGCGAGGACCGGCTCAGAAACACCGCCTGACTTAGGCAAGGACTTCCGACCATGACGAACGCCTTCCAGACGGCGCGCCTCTGCGCCGTCAGGTCCCGCGGTGCTGCTCGCGGAGCTGGCCCGGCGCGACCTGTCGGTCTGAAAGTTTCGCTGAGATGCGTTGCGTGGTTCGAGACACGGCCCTCCGGGCCGCCCTCACCATGACTACGCCTTTGCTGACTCGGTCATTCCGAGGAGCGCGAAGCGCGTCTCGAAGGGCGCACGGCCGATCCGCCGACGCCTTGTGTGGCCAAACCGCCACAACTACATCCGCCGCAGGGCGTTCGTGCTTAAAGAAGGCGACCGCCCCAATCCGCCTTACCGAGGGGACGCATGAACATCGATCTCTATTCCGACCGCGCCAAGCAGGCGATCCAGTCGGCCCAATCCCTGGCGCTCGCCCGCCGCAACCAGCAGCTCGCGCCCGAGCACCTCTTGAAGGTGCTGCTGGAGGAGCGCGACGGCCTTTCGCGCGCGCTGATCCAGAGCGCCGGCGGGCGGCCCGATGCGGCCGACGCGGCGCTGGAGACCGCGCTCGGCAAGCTGCCGAAGGTCGAGGGCGGCTCCGGCCAGCTCTACCTGAAGCCCGAGACCGCCTCCGTCTTCGCCACCGCCGAGGCCGAGGCCAAGAAGGCCGGCGACGCCTTCGTCACCACCGAGCGCCTGCTGCTGGCCATCGCCAAGGACGGCGGCGAGGCGGCCAAGGTGCTGAAGGACGCCGGCGCGAGCCTCTCGGCGCTGGAAAGCGCCGCCGCCGATCTGCGCAAGGGCAAGACCGCCGACAGCGCCTCGGCCGAGGAAGGCTACGACGCCCTGAAGCGCTACGCCCGCGACCTGACCCAGGCCGCCCGCGACCAGAAACTCGACCCGGTGATCAGCCGCGACGAGGAGATCCGACGCACCATCCAGGTGCTGGCCCGCCGCACCAAGAACAACCCCGTCCTCATCGGCGAGCCCGGCGTCGGCAAGACCGCCATCGTCGAGGGCCTGGCCCTGCGCATCGTCAACGGCGACGTGCCCGAGAGCCTGAAGGACAAGAAGCTGCTCTCCCTCGACATGGGCAGCCTCATCGCCGGCGCGAAATACCGCGGCGAGTTCGAGGAGCGGCTGAAGGCCGTGCTGAACGAGGTCACCGCCGCCGAAGGCTCGATCATCCTCTTCATCGACGAGATGCACACCCTGGTCGGCGCCGGCAAGACCGACGGCGCCATG
>JADZBR010000146.1 GCA_020852035.1 Caulobacteraceae bacterium | reverse complement strand
GGCCGGGCAGAGCGCGGCCTATACCGTCATTGCGCGGAAATACCGTCCCAGGACCTTCGAGGATCTGTTCGGCCAGGAGGCGATGGTGCGCACCCTGCGCAACGCCTTCTCGAGCGGACGGATCGCCCACGCCTTCATGCTCACCGGGGTCCGCGGGGTGGGCAAGACCACAACCGCGCGCCTGCTGGCCCGCGCGCTGAACTTCGAAAGCGACACCGTCCACGAGCCGCACCTGGATCTGGTCCAGGAGGGTCGGCACTGCCGGGCGATCATCGAGGGACGGCACATGGACGTGCTGGAGCTCGACGCCGCGTCCCGCACCAAGGTCGACGAGATGCGCGAGCTGCTCGACGGGGTCCGCTACGGCCCGGTGGAGGCGCGCTACAAGGTCTACATCATCGACGAAGTGCACATGCTCTCGACGGCGGCGTTCAACGCGCTGCTGAAGACGCTCGAAGAGCCGCCGCCGCACGCCAAGTTCATCTTCGCCACCACCGAGATCCGCAAGGTGCCGGTGACCATCCTCTCCCGCTGCCAGCGCTTCGACCTGCGCCGCGTCGAGCCCGACGTGATCATCGAGAATCTGAAGATGATCGCCGCCAACGAGGGCGCCCTCTTCGACGACGAGGGGCTGATGCTGGTCGCTAGAGCCGCCGAGGGCTCGGTGCGCGACGCCCAGTCGATGCTCGACCAGGCCATCGTGCAGGCCGAGCCGGGCGAGACCATCGGGGCGGCGGTGATCCGCGACATGCTGGGCCTGGCCGACCGGGCGCAGACCATCGGCCTTCTGGAAGCGGTGATGCGCGGCGACGCGGCCGGCGCGATCCAGAGCTTCCGCACCCTCTACGGCTTCGGCGCCGACCCGGCGCAGGTGATGCTGGACGTGCTGGAGCATGTGCATTCGGCCTCCCTCGCCAAGGCCATCGGCCTGGAGGCGCTGACCCTGCCCAAGGAGCAGGCCGCGCGGCTGGCGGCCATCGGCGCGGCGGTCTCGGCGGGCGTGCTCTCGCGGCTGTGGCAACTGACCCTGAAGGCCTACGAGGAAGTGCGTCGCGCCCCAGATGCGGCGGCGGCGGCTGACATGGCCCTGATCCGCCTCGCCTACGCCGCCGACCTGCCCGGCCCCGAGGAGGCCCTGAAGCGCCTGCAATCCGGCGAACCGGTCGGCGGTGGCGCGCCCGCGTCGGGCAGCGGGCAGGGCGCGTCCGGCGGCGGGGCCGCGAGCGCGACCGCTCGCCAGCTCGCGCCCCGGCCTGAGGCGCAAGCCCAGCCGCAGGTGACGCTGCAGTCCTTCGAGGACGTCGTCACCCTGATCGGCCAGCGGCGCGACATCGCCCTCAAGCTCGACGTGGAGCGCTTCGTGCGCCCGATCAGCTTCCGACCCGGCGCGATCGTTTTCGAGCCCGCCCCCGGCGCGCCGTCGAACCTCGCCCAGCGGCTGGTCTCGCGGCTCAAGGAATGGACCGGCCAGCCCTGGCTGATCGCGGCCGAGGGCGGCGGCGGTGCCGAGAGTCTCTGGGAAAAGCAGAAGCGCGAACACCGCGAGACCCGCGAGGAGATCGAGGCCGACCCCTTCGTGCGCTCGGTGATGGAGGCCTTCCCGGGCGCGGAGATCCTGCAGGTGCGCCAGCTCGGCGGCGACGCCGCCCCGCCCTCGGCGCCCGAAGACGACGAAGAGGACAGTGAATGAAAGACCTCGGCTCCCTGATGAAGCAGGCCCAGGCCATGCAGGAAAAGCTGGCCCAGGCGCAGGCCAGGCTTGCCGAGCTGACCGTCGAGGGCACCTCCGGCGGCGGGATGGTCAAGCTGACCCTCAGGGGTTCCGGCGAACTGGCCGGCGTCGAGCTGGACGAAAGCCTGCTGGCCCCCGGCGAGGGCGAGGTGATCGCCGACCTGATGATCGCCGCCCACGCCGACGCCAAGCGCAAGCTCGACGAAAAGCAGGCCGAGATGATGCGCGAGGCCGCCGGCCCCCTGGCCGGCATGGGCCTGCCGGGCCTGAAGCTCTAGCCGCTTGGCCGCCTCCGCCGGGCCCGAGATCGAGCGGCTGATCAGCCTGCTCGCCAAACTGCCGGGGCTCGGCCAGCGCTCGGCCCGGCGCGCGGCGCTGGCGCTGCTCAAGCGCCGCGACCAACTGCTGACCCCGCTCTCCGAAGCCCTCGCCCAGGCGGCAGAGCGGGTGAAGACCTGCACCACCTGCGGCTCGCTCGACACCACCGACCCCTGCGCCATCTGCGCGGACGCCACCCGCGACGCCTCGCTGATCTGCGTCGTCGAGGAGGTCGGCGCCCTCTGGGCCATGGAGCGCGCCGGCGCCTTCCGAGGCCGCTACCACGTGCTCGGCGGCCTGCTCTCCGCGCTGGACGGCGTCGGCCCGGAGGCCCTGCGCATCGGCGGTCTCGTCTCCCGCGCGGGTGACGAGAGCGTGCGCGAGGTGATCCTCGCCCTGCCGGCCACCGTCGATGGCCAGACCACCGCCCACTACTTGGCCGACCGGCTGGCGGGGGCCAACGTCAGCGTCACCATGCTGGCCCGCGGCGTGCCGGTTGGGGGGGAGCTCGACTGGCTCGACGACGGCACCATCGCCCAGGCGCTTCGGGCGCGCCGTCCGGCGTGATAGGCTAGCCCCATGGCCGACGACCTCTACGACGTCGATTTCGTCGCCTGGACCGAAGCCCAGGCCGCCGCCCTGCGCGCTCGCCGCTCAGGCGCCAATGCGCTCGACTACGACAACCTCGCCGAGGAGATCGAGGACTTGGGCAAGTCCGAACAGCACGCCTGCGAAAGCTTCGTCGAGAACATCATTGAGCATTTGCTCAAGATCGAGTTCATCGGGCCTCGCGAGACCATCCCGCACTGGCGCGGCGAGATCGTCGCCTTCCGCAACAGCTTAAAGCGGCGACTGACAAAGACGATCGAGAATCGAACCCGGTCTTTGCTGCCGGAACTCTTTGACGGCGCGTTGCAGCGCCTCATCGCAAGCGAGCTTCTGCAAACACGGGACGCCGTCTTGAGCAAGCTGGCCGATGGATATGCCTGGGGTCAGATCACCGAGCCTTGCTGGTACCCGGAACCTCGCTACGACTGACCCCGTGGCCACGCGCGCCGACTCCAGCTAAGAACGGAGCATGAACGCTTACCTGCTGGTCGCCGCCGCCTGCGTCGTGCTCGCCGCCGCCATGCTGGCCTGGGCGCTGATGGAGCGCCGCCGCGCCGGCGTCGCCGACGCCCGCGCCTTCGACCTGCAGCAGCGCACCGCCGAGGCCGAGTCCCGCGCCCGCCTCTTCGAGGACCAGGCCGCCGCCCAGGGCGAGTTTCTCAAGGCCCAGGCCGCCCAGTCGGCCAACGCCGTCGCCGAGGAGTTGGTCAAGCGCGCGGACGAGAGCTTCAAAGCCCGCGAACAGCTGACCCAAGCGCGGCTGGAGGCGCAGCTGAAGCCGGTGGCCGAGACCCTGGCCAAGTTCCAGGAACAGGTCACCGCCGTCGAGAAGGCCCGCGCCGAGGAGACCGGTGGCCTGAAGGCGCAGATCACCCAGCTGTTGGCCGCCTCGACCGCCACGCAAGAAGAAGCCCGCAAGCTCTCCGCCGCCCTGCGCCGTGGGGCCGGGGTGCAGGGGCGTTGGGGCGAACAGACCCTGCGAAATGTGCTCGACGCGGCAGGCTTGTCGAACCGCTACGACTTCAACGAGCAGTTCTCGGTCGACACCGAGGAGGGTCGCCGCCGGCCGGATGTCACCGTCACCCTGCCGGGCGGCGGCGTCTTCGTGATCGACGCCAAGTGCTCGCTGAACGCTTTCCTCGACGCCCAGGAGGCGTTGGAGGACGCCGCGCGCGACGCCGCGCTAGCCCGCCACGCCCAGAGCGTGAAGGCGCATATGACGGGGCTCTCGGCCAAGGCTTACTGGGACCAGTTCGACGCCTCGCCGGACTTCGTGGCCATGTTCGTGCCCGGCGACGGCTTCCTCGCCGCCGCCCTCGATCGTTCGCCGGAGTTG
>JADZBR010000145.1 GCA_020852035.1 Caulobacteraceae bacterium | reverse complement strand
TTCGTAATGCGTAGGTCGGGTGTTCGAGTCACCCTGGCGGCACCATTCCCTCTTCGCGGGCCGGTTCAGGCCCGCAAGGTGATGTAGAGTTCCCGCTCCAGCAGCCACTGGCCGCGGCGCTCGCGCCAGGCAGCCATGTAGACGCCGCTCATCTCGGCCCCGCCCTTCCAACGCCCCGTCCACCGTCCCGTCTCGGCGGCCCTGCGGCCGTCGGCGGCGAGTTCGACCGTGTCGGTGACGCGCTCGTAGGTGACGAAGGCGGGGTCGGCGAACTGGCCGGCGAAGGCGCCGATCACCGCCTCGGCGCCGCGGATCAGGTCGCCGTCGCCGACGATCAGCACCACGTCCTCCGTTAGGTGCGGGCGCAGGCGGGCGGCGTCGTGGGCGGCGATCAGGCGATTGGTCAGCTTGCGCTTGGCGCGGATCGCGGCCTCGGCGGAGGGCATGGCGGCTCGCCTCAGTCCGCCCGGGCGGGCGCCAGCATCGACCAGTCGAGCGGCTCGCCCTTCGCCAGGGCGCGGGCGGCCGGGCGGCCGAGCACGGCGGGCAGGTGCTTGGGGGCAAGGCCGTGGCCGGGGCGCACGGAGCGGATGTCGGCGGCGGTGAGCGCCGCGCCGGCCGGCACGTCGCGGGCGACGTAGAGCGAGCGGCGGTGGTCGGCGGCGGCGGCCTCGGAGCCCAGCGCGTCGTAGTGGGCGCGGCCGAGGGCGCGAAAGGCGGCCTTGCAGTCGGCGACCAGGGCCGTGAATTCGGCCGGTTCCAGGCTGAAGGCGGCGTCGGGGCCGCCGTCGGCGCGGGCGAGGGTGAAGTGCTTTTCGATCACCCGGGCGCCGAGGGCGACGGCGGCGACGGCGGCGGCCGAGCCCGGCGTGTGGTCCGAAAGGCCGGCGACCACGCCGAAGCGGTCGGCGAGGTCGGGGACGGTGCGGACGTTGGCGTCCTCGACGGGGGCGGGATAGCTGGAGACGCAGTGCAGGAGGACGAGCTGGGTTGCGCCGTTCGCGCGGGCGGTCTCCACCGCCTCGGCCATCTCGGCGAGGCTGGCCAGGCCCGTGGAGATGATCAACGGCTTGCCGGTCTTCGCCACGCGGGCGATCAGCGGCAGGTCGACAGCCTCGAAGGAGGCGATCTTGTAGGCGGGGGCGCTTAAGGATTCGAGCAGGTCGACGGCGGTGTCGTCGAAGGGGGTGGAGAAGATTGTCACGCCCTGCTCGCGGGCGCGGGCGAAGAGGGCTTCATGCCAGGCGTAGGGGGTGTGGGCCTCGGCGTAGAGCTCGTAGAGCCGGCGGCCCTTCCACAGGCCCTCCTCGATGACGAAGCCTGGGCCGTCGTGGTCGAGGGTGATGGTGTCGGGGGTGTAGGTCTGCAGCTTGATGGCGTCGCAGCCGGTGGCGGCGGCCGCGTCGATCATGGCCAGCGCGCGCTCGAGGCTGCCGTTGTGGTTCCCGGAGAGCTCGCAGATGACGTAGGGCTCGTGGCCCGGGCCAATGCGGCGGCCGGCGATCTCGATGTCGGGCTGCGGCGGGCTCATGGCTGCAAGCCTAGCGCTTCGGCCAGGGCCTCGCACGTGCGGTCGACGTCGGCGTCGTCCATCGCCGGATAGAGCGGCAGGGAGAGGCAGCGGGCGTACCAGCCTTCCGCGCCGGGCAGGTCGAGGTCGCCGTAGCGGTCGCGGTAGTAGGGTTGGCGATGGACCGGGATGTAGTGGACCTGGCCGCCGACGCCCTGCGCGCGCATCCGGGCCATCGCCTCGGCGCGCGGGACGCCGAGGGCGTCGAAGTCGATGAGCGCGACCATCAGGTGCGGCGCGGCCCGGCTCCAGGCGGGGACGGCCGCGGGACGAACGTGCGGGCCTAGCCGCGCGAGGCGCTGCCCGTAGCGGGCGACCAGGGCGCGGCGGCGGGCGATGAAGCGGTCGAGCGTGGCGATCTGGGCGAGGCCGAGGGCGCAGTTGAGGTCCGGCAGGCGGTAGTTGAAGCCGACCTCGGGCATTTCGTACCAGGCTGGATCGCCGCCCTCGGGGCGGACCATGCCGTGGCTGCGCAGCCGCCGGGCGCGTTCGGCGAGGCCGGCGTCGGCGGTGGCGACCATGCCGCCCTCGCCGGTGGTCAGGGTCTTCACCGGGTGGAAGGAGAAGGTGGCCAGCGCGCCACGGCGGCCGTCGCCGACGCGCTCCTCGCCGGCGCCGAAGTCCATGCGCGAGCCGGCGGCGTGGGCGGCGTCCTCGACCAGGCGGGCGCCGGCGGCCTCGGCCAGGCGGGCGAGGCCGGGCAGGTCGCAGACCTCGCCGCGCAGGTGCACCGGCAGGACGGCGGCCACCTTGCGGCCCCCGGCGCGCGCGAGCGCGGCGTCCAGCGTCTTGGGCGTCATCAGGCCGCTGTCCGGATCGACGTCGGCGAACACCACCTCGGCGCCGACCATGCGGGCGGCGTTGGCGGTGGCCAGGAAGGTGATCGAGGGGACGATGCAGACCTCGCCGGGCCGAACGTCCAGCGCCAGGAGGGCCAGGTGCAGGGCGGCGGTGCCGTTCGAGCAGGCGACGGCGTGGGCGGCGCCGACGGTCTCGGCGAAGGCGGCCTCGAACTGCTCGACGCGGGGGCCGGTGGTCAGGAAGTCGGCCTTCAGGGCCTCGACCACCGCGGCGATGTCGTCGTCCTCGATGGTCTGGCGGCCGTAGGGCAGCATGTCAGGCGCCTTTGGACTCCAGCATGGCCAGCAGTTCGCCATCGCTCAGCCACTCGTCGTTGGTGTCGCTGGCGTAGGAGAAGTCTTCCGCGACGGGCTTGGCGCCGTTGGCGAACGAAGGCCGGGTGTATTCGGCGAAAGCCGGCTCGATGGCGTAGCGGTCGCCGAGGTCGAGGGTGGAGCGGGCGTCGTCGGCCGAGATCATCATCTCGTGCAGCTTCTCGCCGGGGCGGATGCCGATCACCTTGATGGCCGTGTCCGGGGCCATGGCGCGGGCGAGGTCGGTCATCTTCATGGAGGGGATCTTCGGCACGAAGATCTCGCCGCCGCGCATGATGCCGAGCGAGGAGAGGACGAAATCGACGCCCTGGTCGAGGGTGATCCAGAAGCGGGTCATGCGCGGGTCGGTGATCGGCAGCTCCCTGGCCCCGCCGGCGATCAGCCGCTGGAACAGGGGCGCGACGCTGCCGCGCGAGCCCACCACATTGCCGTAGCGCACCACGGCGAACCGGGTGCCGATGTCGCCGGAGAGGTTGTTGGCGGCCACGAAGGTCTTGTCGGAGGCGAGCTTGGTGGCGCCGTAGAGGTTCACCGGGTTGCAGGCCTTGTCGGTCGAGAGCGCGATCACCTGCGACACGCGGTTGGCCAGGCTCGCCCAGACCACGTTCTCGGCGCCCATGATGTTGGTGTGGATGCACTCCGAGGGATTGTACTCGGCCGCCGGCACCTGCTTCAGGGCCGCGGCGTGCACCACGATGTCCGAGCCGCGCAGGGCCAGCGTCAGCCGCTCGCGGTCGCGCACGTCACCCAGGAAGAAGCGCATCCTGCCGACCGTCTCGGCGTCGAACCGCTCGCGCAGCTCGATCTGCATCTCGTGCTGCTTCAGCTCGTCGCGGGAATAGACGATCACCTTGCGCGGGTTGGCGCGGGTCAGGACGGTCTCGATGAAGCGGCGGCCGAACGAGCCGGTGCCGCCGGTGACCAGGATGGCCTTGCCGTCCAGGTCCAGGGATTTGGGGGCGAAACGGCCCAACGCTGAGCACTCCGGCTGACGATTCGCCGCAAGCTTCCCGCGCCGGGTGTAAAGGATGCGTCAACCATACCCGCGCGAAATGCCGCGGCATGGACCGGCGCGCTTTCCTCGCCCTCGCGGCGCTGACCGCCGCCCTGCCGGGCGCGGCGCTGGCCTCCGGCGGGGGCGGCGAGAAGAAGAAGGGCGGCGGCTCCAGCTATATCCAGCTGCCGACCACCAATGTGACGATCGTCCGCCGCGACGGCCGCCGCGGGGTGATGAGCGTCGGGACCGGTGTCGAGGCGCCCGACCCCAAGCTGCAGGACCTGGCCCGGGCCTCGATGCCCCGGCTGCGCGCCGCCTACGCCCAGACCCTGCAGATCTACGCCGGCGGCCTGGCGGGGAACCAGCCGCCGGACGCGGAATACCTGTCGAAGGCCCTGCAGCGCGACACCGACCGGGTGCTCGGCCGGCCCGGCGCGCGGCTGCTGCTCGGCGCGGTGATGATCAACTAGATCTCCAATTCGGCGTCCGTCAGGTCGCAGCCGTCCAGCTTGGCGAGGCCGAGGTCGGCCTCCAGGAACCGCGCGTTGGCCGCATAGGCGCCGCGCAGGTCGGC
>JADZBR010000144.1 GCA_020852035.1 Caulobacteraceae bacterium | reverse complement strand
GGCGGGCGCCGGCGCGGCGGCGGGCGGCGGCGGTTGCGGCGCCGGCGGGGCCTCGGCGCGGCGGGCCGGGCGGGGCTGCGGCGCGGGCGGACGACGGACGGGCTCGGCGCTCGCCGGGGCGGCCTCGGCGCGGCGGGGCGCGGGGAGGTCGGCCGGCGCGGCCGGCGGCGGGGTCGGGGCGGCGACGCGGGCGGCGGCCCGGGCCGGCGGCTGGGACTCCGCGCGGTAGGGGTCGGCGACCACCGGATAGGGATCGGCCCGGCGGGGCGTCGCGGCGCGGCGCAGCGGCGGCTCGGCCGGCAGGCGCGGGCGCAGGGCCGGCTCGCGGCGCGGGGCGTCGTAGAGGCTGGTCGGCAGGTCGGCGGCGGCGGCCGGGCGCGGCGGCGGGGCGGCGCGCGGCGGATCGTAGGGCTGGAAGGCTGGGGGCGCGGGCGGCGTATGGGCGGGCGCCTCGCGGTAGGCGCGGGCCGGCGGCGGGGCCTCGCGCGGAGCGGGCGGGGCGTCGTAGGCGGGTTCCGGCTCGGGCAGGCGCTGGGCGGCGGCCTGGGTCTTGCCGGCCCAGCCCAGGGTGCGGCCGGCGTAGGCGGGGGCGGCGGCCAGGCGGACGGGGGCGGCGGCCGGCTCGGCGCGCGTGTCGCGTTCGGCGGCGGGCTCGGCGGATCGCCAGGTCAGGGCGCGGCTCGGCGGCGGGCCATAACGGTCCGCGACCCGGGCCTCCTGGGCCTGGGCCGCGCCGGCGGCCGCGGCGGCCGCCAGGGCGAGGGACGCGAGCGTCTTCATGGGGTCATCCCTTAAGCCGCGCGGCTTAAGCTGGGGCTAACGTCCCCGCCACCAGGCCAGCGCCGCCTTCTCCGCCCGGTCGATCGCCACGTGCAATAAGGCGGCCATCAGCCCGAGGACGACCAGGGCGGCGAACATGCGGGCGGTCTGCAGGCGGTTGCCGGCCTCCAGGATGCGCCAGGCCAGGCCCTGGGCGGCGCCCGAGCCGGCCACGAACTCGGCCACCACCGCGCCGATCACCGAAAGGCCGGCGGCGACCTTGTGGCCCTCCAGCAGGTAGGGGATGGCGGAGGGCAAGCGCAGGCGCGCGAGGGTCTGCAGGCGGGTGGCCCCGTAGAGGCGGAACAGGCGCGAAAGGTCCGGGTCGGCGGCCTTCAGGCCGGTGACCGCGCCGGAGAAGATCGGGAAGAAGGCGACGATGGCGGCCAGCACGACGATGGCGCGGGCGGGGTTGTCGGCGCCGGCCCAGATGATCACCAGCGGGGCGATGGCGATCACCGGGGTGACCTGCAGGATCACCGCCAGCGGGCGCACCGCGCGTTCGGCGGTGGGGGAGAGGGAGATGGCCAGCGCCAGGGCCTGGGCCAGCACGCTGGCGACCGCCAGGGCCAGCAGGGCCATCTTCAGGGTGTTCCAGGTCGAGACAATCAGGCTCGGCCAGCCGGAGGCGATGGCCGCGCCGACGGCGCTGGGCGGCGGCAGCAGATAGGGCGGGATGGCCAGGCCCCGGCAGGCCGCTTCCCAGAGGCCCAGCAGGGCGGCCAGCAGCAGCCAGGGGGCGAGAAGCTCGAAGGCGCGCCTCATGCCGGCGCCCCCATGCCGCGGGCGAGGGCGGCCGAGACCGTCTCCACCGACTTGCGGAAACCCGGCGTGGTGCGAAAGCCGGCCGGGCGGGGCAGGGCGCCGGCGACGGCCTCTTCATGGACGGTGACGCCGGGGCCTTTGGACATCACCACCACGCGCGAGGCCATGTAGACCGCCTCCTCGACATTGTGGGTGACGAAGACGATGGCCGGTTTCGTCTCATGCCAGAGCGCCAGGACGTCGTCGGCCAGCGCCCGGCGGGTGATCTCGTCGAGGGCGGCGAAGGGCTCGTCGAGCAGCAGGAGGCGCGGGGCGGTGACCAGGGCGCGGGCCAGGCTGACGCGCATGGCCATGCCGCCGGAGAGCTGGGCCGGGCGGGCCTGTTCGGCGCCGGCCAGGCCGACGCGGGCCAGGGCCCCGGCGGCCCGGCGGCGGGCCTCGGCGCGGGCGACGCCGGCCAGCTCCAGCGGCAGGGCGACATTGGCGGCGGCGCTCATCCAGGGGGCGAGGGTGGCGGCCTGGAAGACCACCGAGGTCTCGCCGCGCCCCTGCAGGCGGCTGGCCTCGCCGCGGGTGGGGGCCTCGAGGCCGGCGAGCAGGCGCAGGGCGGTGGACTTGCCGCAGCCGGAGGGGCCGACCAGGGCGACGAGTTCGCCGTCGCCGATGGCCAGGTCGAACGGCCCGAGCGCCCGCCCGCGCGGGTAGTCGACCTCGACCTGGCGAAGGGCGGCGACGCTCAATCCTTCCCCCAGAATGGGGGAAGTGGCCTGAGGTCGCGAAGCGACGAAGGTCGATGGGGGAAGCTTGTGCTTCCTCTCAGACCTCCCCCATCGACCCTCGGCTTCGCCTTCGGGCCACTTCCCCCGTGCCGGGGGAAGGTTTCGGGCGCCGTCATTTGGGCTTCCCAACGAAGTCGAGCGAGGAGGCCTGCTTGTAGTCCATGTCCTTCGGGTAGATGCCCTGGGCGGTGGCGATCTGGAAGAACTCGGCCCAGCGGGCGTCGTTCATCACGCCGATGCCGGCGGCGGCCGCCTCGCCGCCGTCGACGAGGCCGTAGCGGACCATCTTCTCGCGGGCCTGGTCGAGGACGTCCTGGGGCATTTCCGGATTGTCCTTGCGGATCAGGGCGTCGCCGGGGGCCGCGTCGCCGTGCAGGTAGCTCTTCCAGCCGGCGGCGGAGGCTTCGATGAAGGCGCGGACGGCGGCCGGATTGTCCTTCAGCAGCTTGTTGTTGGCCAGGATCATGGTCGCGTAGCCGGGGTAGCCGTTGTCGGCCAGCAGGAAGACCACGGGCTTGAGGCCGGCGTTCTTCTCCAGGGTGTAGGGCTCGGAGGTGACATAGCCCTGCTGGGCCGAGCGCTTGTCGGCCAGGAAGGGCGCGGAGTTGAAGGTGTATTTGCGGACCTGATCGTCGGTGAAGCCGTACTTGGCCTTCAGCCACACCCAGAAGGCGGTGATCGAGCCGTCGGAGAGCAGGATCGGGTGGCCCTTGAGGTCGGCGAGGTCGTCGATGCCCTGGCCCGGATGGGCGAGGATGACCTGCGGGTCCTTCTGCATGATCGCCGCGACGGCGGTGACCGGCACGCCTTCCTGGACCATGTTCATGACGATGAAGCTGTTGGAGCCGACGCCCATGTCGACCGCGCCGGAGGCCAGCAGTTGCGGCACGTTGGAGCCGGAGCCGCCGGGGCGGATGGTGACGTCGAGGCCGCGCTTCTCGTACTCGCCGGTGGCCAGCGCCTGGTAGAAGCCGCCGAGTTCGGCCTGGGCCACCCAGTCGGTGGCGAAGACGATCTTCGTGCGGCCGGGGGCCTCCGGAGCTTTCTCCGCCGGCGGCGAACAGGCGGCCAGGACGAGGGCCAGGGCCAGGCCCAGGAACTTCAGAGGCTTCATCGGACGCTCCCCGGAATCGAGCGTGGCGACCCTAGAGCAGGCCGGGGCGGGAGTGAACCTGCAAGCGAGGTGGAAGGTGGTCCTTCTCCCCTTGCGGGAGAAGGTGGCCCAAAGGGCCGGATGAGGGGTCGAAGATCATCGACGTTGCGAAAGCGGATCGGCCGGGCGCGGATGAGGGTTCTGAGAGACCCCTCATCCGTCGGCTTCGCCGACACCTTCTCCCGCATGGGGAGAAGGGATTTCAGGCCGCGTTGGCGGCGTCGCGGGCGGTCTTGCCGATCCAGCGTTCGAGGGCGGCGTGCAGGTCGTCCAGGCGGATCGGCTTGCCGATGTGGTCGACCATGCCGGCGGCGCGGCAGCGGTCCACCTGTTCGGGCAGGACGTCGGCGGTCATGGCGATGATCGGGGTCTGGGCGGCCGGGCCGGGGAGGGCGCGGATGGCGCGGGTGGCGTCCAGGCCGTTCATGCGCGGCATGTGGACATCCATCAGCACCACGTCGAAGCCGCCCCTGGCGATCAGCTCGAGGGCCTCGGCGCCGTCCTCGGCGAGGGTGACCTCGCAGCCGAGGAGGTCGAGCACGGTGGCCCCCAGCTCGCGGTTGGCGGGGTTGTCGTCGACCAGCAGCACGCGGGCGTCGAGGCGGCCGCCGCTCGGCCTGGCCGGGGCCTCGGCGATCGGCTCGGCGGGAGCCTCGATCCAGAAGGTGGAGCCCTTGCCGGTGATGCTCTCGACGCCGATACGGCCGCCCAGCAGATCGACCAGGCGCTTGCAGACCGCCAGGCCCAGGCCCGAGCCGCCCCAGCTTTCGCCGCGATCCGGGTCGGCGTGGCCGTAGCGGTCGAACAGCCGGCCGATGCGCTCGGGGGCGATCCCGGCGCCGGTGTCGGAGACGGCGTAGCGCAGCATCAGCCGCTCGCCGTCGAGACGCGCGCCGACATCCAGGCGGATGTGGCCGCGGTCGGTGAACTTCAGGGCGTTGTCGAGCAGGTTCAGCAGGATCTGGCGCAGGCGCAGGTCGTCGACCTGGCAGGGCTGGTCAACCAGACCGGCCAGGGTCTGCTCCAGGCCGATGCCCTTGGCGCGCGCCCGGTCGGCGATGATCGAGAGGGCGTCGCGGGCGATCGCCTGCGGGGTGGCGGCGCGCGGCTGCGGCCGGGTGGCCGCCGAGTCGAGGCGCGAGAGGTCGGTGATGTCGTCCACCACGCCCACCAGGGCGGCGGCGGCATGGTCGATCATGGTCAGCTGGCGGTGGGCGGTCTCGGGCAGGTCGGTGCGGCGCAGCAGCACCTCGGTGAAGCCGACGATGCTGGTCAGCGGGTTCCTGATCTCATGGCTCATGGCGGCGATGAAGTCGGCGCGCGCGCGGGCGTCGGCGGCGATCCGCGCGGTGCCCCGCCGGGCGGTGCGGCTGCGGGCGGCGAACAGCTGGCGCAGGCGCGCGTGGTCGGCCAGGGCGATGGCCGCGGTCAGGCTGGTCAGAAAGCCGGTGGCGACCATCAGCTGGGTGTAGCGGATGCGCTCGCCCAGGGTCAGCGACCCGGCCAGCGGCGGGTCGAGCTGATAGATCACCGCCACGAAGGAGACGGCGGCCATCAAAAGGGCGGCGACCGCCGCGCCCTTAGGGCCCAGGCGGAAGGCGGCCAGCATCAGCACCGGGAAGAACAGCAAGAGCGCCGTCATCAGGTGGAACTGCAGGGCCAGGATGGCCATCACCCCGACCAGGGCGAAGATGCCGGCCTGCTCCCAGCGCGAGCGGCCGAAGTCGTCCTTGCGGCCGCGCTGCAACAGCACGGTGACGGCCGGGAACACCATGCCGGCGCCCAGCAGGTGGGAGATCAGCCAGTCGGTGAGGAAATGGGTGAAGTTGCGCTCGAAGACCGCGCTGAACAGGCTGGCGGCGACGATGGCGCTGACGGCCATCGCCGGGGCGACGGCGAGCCCCAGGGCGCGCAGCAGCGGGACGACCCCGTTCAGCCGCACCCGGCCGGGCGCGGCCAGGCGCAGCAGCCAGACCGCCAGCAGCGTCTCGCCCAGGCAGACGCCGGTGAACAGCAGGCTGGGGACGAGGGCCTGACCGACGATCAGGTTGATCGCCAGTTGGCTGGCCGCGCAGAGGCCCGCGCAGAGGACGCCGAAGCGGCGCGGCAGGGCGACCAGGCCGGCCATCAGAAGGCCGGTGCCGGGCCAGAAGGTCGCCACGCCCACCGTCTGGCGCGCCCAGGCGATCGCCAGCGCCGCGCAGGCGGCGAAGGCGGCCGCCAGCGTCAGGGTCAGGACCAGATGGCGTCCGTTGCGGCTCAACGCGTTCCTCTTTCGCCCCCGCCGGAATCGGCAGGGAGCTCGTGGCATCGACGCGCCGAAACTAGCTCTTGGGATGCAACCGAAGACTTAATATTCGCCCCTGACGCGAATATGTCGCAGGCGTGGCCGTAGGGGTTTGATCAGGCTGCGGAATTACGGTTCCGATCGGGCGCACGCGGCGCGCTTCGCCCATAGCAAGAGGGCGACAGCCTGGTCGCCCAGCCTGTCGCCCTCATTCTCCAGGTCCGGTGAAGGACTTGGGCGCCTCTGGGAGATCGGAGCCTTCGAACGCGGGTGTCCCCGCAGGTTTCCGTCTCTGATCATCGCCGCCGGGTCAGAGTATGGGGGATCGCTCCCCCGCCTCGTCACCGCCGGCTCGTCGCCGTCGCATCCGGGGTCAAGGATCGCTCCAGTCACCCATCTCCGACGGCTGTCCGCCGCCGGGGCCGAAGCGGGTGGCCGAAGCCGCCCGTTTCGGGATCCCGCCGCCGGTCTGTTGCGCCAATTCCCGGGTCGCCCTGGTCATTCGCGCCTCAGTTCCCTTCGGCGAGTTGACCTTCCCGCGATATCGTCTATAGGGCAAGCGCCCGAATGCGCCCCCGCGTGGATGATTCGGTTCCCAGCGGTGGACAGGCTGGGGATGGATTGCGGAAATCGGGCGGATTTCCCTTTTAGATCAGATAGT
>JADZBR010000143.1 GCA_020852035.1 Caulobacteraceae bacterium | reverse complement strand
GTTGATCTCGCCGTTGTGGGCGATGAACCGGTAGGGGTGCGCCAGCTTCCAGCTCGGGAAGGTGTTGGTCGAGAACCGCTGGTGCACCATGCACAGCGCCGAGGTGGTCAGCGGGTTGGCGAGGTCCTCGTAGAAGGTTCCCACCTGCCCCGCGAGCAAGAGGCCCTTGTAGCAGACCGTCCGCGTCGAGAACGACGGCATGTAGAGCTCGGTCAGCCCCGGCAACTGGTGCTTCTCGGCCAGGGCCAGCAGCGGGTTCTGCGTCTGCTTGCGGATCGCCAGGATCTTGCGCTCGAAATGGTCCTGGTCACGGATCTTCGGGCCCTTGGCGATGATCGCCTGGCGGATCACCGGCATCTCTTCGAGCACGGTCTTGCCGAGGCCGTCGGTGTTGGTCGGCACATCGCGCCAGCCGAGCAGGAACTGCCCCTCGACGCGGATGAAGTGCTCGAACTGGCCGATCGCCACGTCGCGCGCCCGCTCGTCGCGCGGCAGGAAGCACATGGCCACCGCATAGTCGCCCGGCGGCGGCAGCTCGACGCCTTCCTTGCCCGCCCACTCGCGCAGCAGGGCGTCGGGAATCTGGATCAGCGCGCCCGCGCCGTCGCCCACCAGCGGATCGGCGCCCACCGCGCCCCGATGGTCGATGTTGAGGAGGATCTGCAGACCCTGCCGCACGATCTCGTGCGACTTGACGCCTTTGATATTGGCGACGAAGCCCACGCCGCAGGCGTCATGCTCGTTCCGGGGGTCGTAGAGACCCTGTCGCTTCATATCCATAAGCCGTCCTCTCGACCGCACTCGACTTTAGAGACGTTTCCGGCCTCCTATCCGGTCCCGCCTGGTTCCTGCCATCAGTTTACTGGTTTGCACCCGCGACGCCGACCTCGACGTCCAAGGGTGGGCCGTCGAGCGTCTTATCTAGGCGCGAGCTTTGAGCAACTGAGCCATGCTGCGCCATTCTGCCAATTTCGTGGGCAAGATGGAAGAGGACTGACACAATCGTGCGTCAACACGCCTTCTGCGAATAAGTCGCAGAAAAATATTGCAAGTTTCGATATCAAGGGGGCCGAACATGCCAGCCCAATCGAAAGGCGCCCCGGCGATCCATGCCGCCTGCCACTGCGGCGCGGTGCGTCTCGAAATCGCCGAACAGCCGACATTGCTGACCCAGTGCAATTGCTCGATCTGCCGCAGGTATGGCGCGCTCTGGGCCTACTACACCCGCGCTTCGGTCCGCCTCACGGCCGCGCCGGACGTGCTGGAGACCTACAGCTGGCAGAGCCATCGCGTGCAGTTCCAGCGTTGCCGGGGCTGCGGCTGCGTGACCCACTGGGACAGTCCGGACACCAGCGAACAGGGGCGGATCGGCGTCAATCTGCGCAACGCCGAGGAGCCCGCGCTGGTCGCCGACACGCCGATCGAGCTGCTGGACGGCGACGGCGACTGGAAGGTGCTGACCACCTGGGTTCAACCGGACCTCTTCCTGTCCCCGAAACGCCGGAAGGGCTCGGGCTGATCGGCCCTGCGTCCCCACGGGCCTGGCTTCGCCAGCCCGAGGGCAGGCTTTCGAGACGCCCGCTGCGCGGGCTCCTCAGGATGACTAACTCATTAGGGCGCGCTCAAAACCTGGTCATGGTGAGGAGCGCGCAGCGCGTCTCGAACCACGCAAGACCTCGCCGCATCACCTTCCGCTACGGCGCCGTTGCCGGTCCCCGCAGGTTTGATTACCTCCAGGCCAAGCGCCCTGGAGCGCATGGGAGGACATCGATGACCGACTGGAAGATCGCCGAGGTCTGGGAATCCATCGCCGGCGCCATCCCCAAACGCCCCGCCCTGATTCACGGCGAACAGGTGATCTCCTGGGCCGAGTTCGACGCCCGCGCCGACGCCCTCGGCCGCCGCCTGATCGCCGAGGGCCTGGGACGCCAGGCCAAGGTCGCCGCCTACCTCTACAACGGGCCGGAATACCTCGAGACCTACTACGCCGCCTTCAAGGCCGGCTTCGCGCCGTTCAACACCAACTACCGCTACAGCGCCGAGGAGCTCTTCTATCTCTTCGACAACGCCGACGCCGAGGCCATCGTCTTCCACGCCTCCTTCGCCGGGACCCTTGAACCGCTGCGCCCGCGCCTCGCCCAGGTGAAAGCCTGGGTCTGCGTCGCCGAGGACGGCTGGCCCTGCCCCGACTGGGCGCTCGACTACGAAGCCATCGTCGCCGAACGCGGCCCGCGCTGCATCCCGCCGTGGGGTCGCTCGCCGGACGACCTGCTGCTGCTCTACACCGGCGGCACGACCGGCATGCCCAAGGGCGTGATGTGGCGCCAGGACGACCTCTTCAACGTCATCGGCGCCGGCGGCAACGCCGTGCTCGGCGGCGAACCCCTGACCAGCGCCGAGGAGGCCGGCGCGCGCCTCGACCCTTCGGCGGAGCCCGCCGTCACCCTGATCGCCTGCCCGCTGATGCACGGCACCGGCCAGTTCTCGGCGCTGATCGCGCTGAACCTCGGCGACTGCGTGGCCACCTTCCCGAACCGCAAGTTCGACCCCGAGCACCTGTGGGACGAAGCCGAGCGCCTGAAGGCCGCCCGCATCGTCATCGTCGGCCCGGCCTTCGCCAACCCGATGCTGGACGCGCTCGACGCCAACCCCGGCCGCTGGGACCTTTCCAACGTACAGATCATCTCCTCGTCAGGCGCCATGTGGTCCTACGAGAACAAGCAGGGCCTTCTGCGGCACATGCCGCAGGCGATCCTCTTCGACAGCTTCGGCTCCTCGGAGGCCGTGGGCCTGGGCGGCTCCACCTCGGCGGCCGGCATGGAGGCCAGGACCGCCGCCTTCGTGATCGGCCCGACCTGCGCGGTGTTCACCGAAGACGGCCGCCGCGTGGCGCCGGGCTCGGGCGAGCGGGGCCTGGTGGCGGTCACCGGCTTCATTCCGCTCGGCTACTACAAGGACGCCGAGAAGACCGCCCGCACCTTCCGCACCTTCGAGGGCATGCGCTGGTCGGTGCCCGGCGACTGGGCCGAGGTCGCCGAGGACGGCGCCCTGAAGCTCTACGGCCGCGGCTCGCAGTGCATCAACACCGGCGGCGAGAAGGTCTTTCCGGAAGAGGTCGAGGAAGCGATCAAGACCCATGCCTCCGTCCGCGACGCCGTGGTGGTCGGGGCGCCCGACCCGCGCTTCGGCGAGCGCATCTGCGCGGTGGTCGACTTCGGCGCCTCGGACCCGCTCGGCCTCGCCGAGATCGCCGACCACGTGAAGACCCAACTCGCCGGCTACAAGGCCCCCCGCGAACTGGTTGTGGCCGACGTCGTCCGGGCCCCCAACGGCAAGGTCGACTACAAGTTCTTCAAGGACCTGGCGCTGAGGGAGCTGGGCTGAAATCCCTCTCCCGGCCGGGAGAGGGAGACCCGACGGCGAAGCCGGCGGGAGGGTGAGGGCCGCCGCCCTCTCCGGAATGCCCGCAAGCCCTCATCCTCGCCGCGCTGCGCGCGTCTATCCTTCTCCCGACCGGGAGAAGGAGATCACACCGTGCCCGCACTCAGCCGGCGCCGCTCGGTCGAGGCCCGCAGTTCCGCCCAGATGTCCGCCTCCAGCGCCCGCGCCGCCTCGCCGTCCAGCGCCTCGACGGCGGCGTGCAGGTCGATCAGCGCCGCGCGGAGTTCGGCGTTGACGGCCTCCAGCGCCGAAACCAGCAAACTCGCGTCCGCGCCCTCAGCCAGAGCCTGCAGCCGCGCCGATAGCCGCGCCTCCACCAGGTCCGCGCCCCGCGCCAACAGGCCCCGGATGGCGGCATTCTCCTCCACCCGGCGGGCGACCGCCCGGTCGGCCTCCTCGATGCACATGCCGATCAGGCCGGCCGACATGCCCAGCGCGCTCTGCTGGTAGGCGGCCACCCCCGGCGCGAGGTCGCGGGTCAGCCAGGCGGCGAGTTGACCCAGCATGACGGGCGGTTCGGGCTTCACAGCTTGTCCATCACTTCCAGCGCGGCCCTATCTTGCGCATTGCCCATCAGCCAGCCGGAGAAGGCCAGGATCGGGTCGCGGTTCTTGCCGTCCGCGAAGGCTTTCGACGAGGAGACCCAGATCCCCTGCCCCTTCACGCAGTTGAAGAGCTCCCACCAGTGCAGCGCCGCCGGATCGGCGACGAGGCCGCTGGCCCGCTCCCAGATGGCGATCGCCTGCTCGCGGGGCGCCAGGCCCCCGACCAGCCCCGGCCGGCCCCAGCGCCAGATCGGGTTGAAGCTCCAGCCCAGGTCCTCCAGCGGATCGCCCAGGTGGGCCATCTCCCAGTCGAGGATGCCGTGGATGCCGCCGGCCTGGTCGTAGAGGAAGTTGCCGGTCCGGTAGTCGCCGTGCACCACCGAGAGCTTCTGCGCCGGCGGCGGCGGATTGGCCCGCAGCCAGCGGATCGCCGCGCGGATGATCGGCAGCGGCTCCAGGGCGTCGGCGTCGATGATCGCCTCCCAGTGATCGAGCTCCCTCGACCAGCAGGCGTCCAGCGCCGGCGACTCCATCCCCTCCGTCAGGCCGACGGCCGCCGGATCGGCCCTGGCGATCTCGCCGAGGATCGTCCACTTCCTCTGGGCGTAGGCGGGGTGATGCTCGGCGTAGGGCGGCCCCAGCAGCTGCATCGGCCCGGCCTCGAAGCCGGCGATCTGCTCGGCCACGAAGAACGGGCTGCCGAGGTGGCTTTCGTCCTCCTCCAGGTAGAGCATCTCCGGCACCGGCACAGCCGAGCCGTGGAAGGCGCGATAGGCGGAGAACTCGGTGCGCCGCTCGGTGTCGATCAGGCTGTCGACCGGGTCCTTGCGCAGGATCAGCAGGCGCGAAGCCGCGCTCCCCGCCGCATCGCGCCAGTCGAGCCGGAAGCGATAGGTCTCGCGCGAGGCGCCGCCGGAGATGCGCGAAAGATCGGAGACCGCCACCTCGCTTGTCCCCGGCATCTGGCCAGCGAGGTAGGCGGCGAGCTTTTCGGAAAGGTCGCTCACGCCAGCTCGAAGCGGATCGGCAGGCGCTTGGGCCCGTTGACGAACAGGGTCTGGCTGTTCTCCGGCGTCCCGTCGAGTTCGACCGATTTCAGGTGCGGCAGAAGCTCCTCGAAGAGGATCCGCATCTCCAGCTTCGCCAGGTGCTGGCCAAGGCACACATGCGCGCCGTAGCCGAAGGAGAGGTGCTTGTTCGGGCGCCGGTCGGCCCGGAAGGTGTAGGGGTCCTCGAACACCGCCTCGTCGCGGTTGCCCGAGGCGTAGCACAGCATCATCCAGTCGCCCTTGGGGATCGTCGTGCCAGCCACCTCGGCGTCCTCGGTCGCCGAGCGCATGAAGGTCTTCACCGGCGTCGTCCAGCGCACCGCCTCGTCCACCAGGCCGGCGATCAGCGACGGGTCGGCCTTCAGCATCGCCAGCTGCTCGGGCGACTTGGCCAGCTCCCACATGGCGCCTGCCGTGGACGACGACGTCGTGTCATGCCCCGCCGTGGCGACGATGATGTAGTAGCCCATCGCCTCGAAGTCGGAGATCGGCCGCCCGTCGATCTGGCTGTTGGCGATCAGGGCGCCGAGATCGTCGCCGCCGTTCTTGCGGCGGTCTTCGGCGAGGTCCCGGAAGTAGTTCATGAAGTCGACGATGGTGCCCATGTCCATCACCGGCTCGCCGTTCTCGTCGAGGTCCGGCTTGCGGCCCAGCTCCGGGTCGGCGGCGCCGAACAGCTCCTGCGTCAGCTTCAGCATCCGCGCCTCGTCGCTTTCCGGCACGCCGAGGATCTCCATGATCACGTGCAGCGGATAGTGCAGGGCGATCTCGTTGACGAAATCGCACCGCCCGCCGGTGGCCAGCATCCGGTCCACCGAGGCGCGGGCGATCTTGCGCACGCTCTCCTCGCGCGTCTTGACGTTGGGCGGTGCGAACCAGCCCTGGGTCAAGAGGCGATACTTGATGTGATCGGGCGCATCCATCTGCACCAGGGTGCGCAAGAGGTGCGGGCTGCCGCCCATCCGCTCGCGGATCATCTCGTCGGCCCGCTTTGTCGTGATCACCGTCTGGCGGTCGCCGTTGTGGAACTCGGCGTTGCGACGCGAGATGTCGAGGATGTCGGCGTGGCGGGTGACCACCCAGAAGGGATCGTAGCCCTCCGGCTCGGCGATGCTCAGCGGCATATTGGCCCGCAGCCAGGCGTAGGTGTCGTGGATGCGGTGATCGGCATAGGCCGCGGGGTTCACCAGGGTCTCGGCGTGGTCTTGCGGAATCCGTTCGGAAACTGCGCTCATTTTTCTGCGCCGGGCGACGCGGGGTGAAGTCTCGACTTACCCACCGTCAGCCCTTCGAGGCTCTCCCTTGTCGCGTCTTGTTGCGGCTATTGTGGGTCACAGACGAGCCGGCGCAAGCCGGACGCAAGGGAAGATGAGCCAGGAAATCGCCACCCCGTCGCCGGTTCAGGCGCTGCAGGACGGCCTCGCCGCCCTGGCCAGGCGCGCGTTCGGCGCGGACGGGATCAGCGGCCTGACGCGGCTCTCCGGCGGCGCGACCCAGGAGCTGTGGGCGTTCGACACCTTGGGCTCCACTCCCGAACCGCTGATCCTGCGCCGCAGCCCCGGCGCCTCCATCGGTTCGAGCGTCCACATCGGCCTGACCAAGGAGGGCGAGGTGGTGCGCGCCGTCGGCGCGGCCGGGGTCCGGGCGCCCGAGGTGCGGCATGTCCTGACCCCCGAAGACGACCTCGGCCAGGGCTACGTCATGCAGCGCATCGCCGGCGAGACCCTGGGCCGCAAGATCGCCCGCGATCCGGCCTACGCCGAGGCGCGCAAGACGCTCGCCTTCGACTGCGGCAAGGCGATGGCGCAGGTTCACGGCGTGCCCCTCGCCGCCCTGCCCGAGCTGCCGACCAAGACCCCGGCCGGCATGCTGGCCGAGTTGGAAGCCGGCTACCGCGCCACCGGCACGCCGCGGCCGGTGATGGAGCTGGCCCTGCGCTTCCTGAAGGACCGCGTGCCCGCCGAGCCGCAGCTGACGCTCGTCCACGGCGACTT
>JADZBR010000142.1 GCA_020852035.1 Caulobacteraceae bacterium | reverse complement strand
CGATCGCCCACAGCCGCGGCGCCGTGCAACTGCATCACCGCCTGCTGGCCTATCTCCTGGTCGCGGTGGCGAGCGGGCTGGCGTTCAACGCGCGGCGGTCGAGCTATCTGGCGCCGGAATCGAAGTCGCTGGCGCTGGCCACCTCGTCGGCGGTCGGCGTGCAGGCGCTGCTCGGCATCCTGACCCTGATGGCCGGCACGCCCCTATGGCTTGGAATGCTTCACCAGCTCGTCGCGGCGGTTCTGCTGGCGCTGGCGACCGCCTTCGCCTGGCGCGTGCGCCGGATCTGACGCTGCGGGTCAGCTGCTGAGGCTGTCGATGTCCAACCGGCCGATGACGTTGGAGCCCAGCACCTCCACCACGGTGTCGATGCCGTGCTGGCTCAGCGGATTGGAGCCTGTGCCGGGGATGCGGACGACGTTGCCGTAGTGCACGCCGATGGCGCTGACCACGTCCGCGGCCAGGCACACATTGATTCCGGTCACCCGGTTGAAGGCCGCCGCGACGTCGCGGGCGGCCTGGAAGGGATGGCGCAGGGTGCTGTAGGCCGCGCCCGCCAGCCGGACCGCCGTCATCTGCGGCGTGGCGTCGAATATGTTGCGCGAGGCCACGACGGCCACGCCGGGGGCGTTGAAGGTCGCGAACTTGGCGCTCCGCCGGTTGCCGACGATCTGGGCGATGGCGCCGCCCAACGAATGCCCGCACAGCAGGGTGTCCGATCCGCCGAACTCGCCGAAGAAGTCTTCGGCCTGCGAGAAGTGGCTGGTGTTCATGCCGCAGCCGAGCTTCAGGTCGGCCAGGACGTCCGACGCCGATCCGGTCGTGCCGCGGAAAGCGATCACGGTCTTCTGGCCCTTGGTGAAGGCCGCGCCCTGGAAGCCGTCCCACATGCCGCCGGCCCGCGTGGCGGTGCAGACCCAGCCCTCGACCGCCGGGGAGGTCTCGTAGACGGCGCGGGCCAGCAGGCTCAGCTCATAGATCGTGATCACGCGCCCCTCCGTCGGCTATGCCCGGCGGTGGCGATCTTGCGCCGCCTTCACGAGCCTGTCAGGCCCGAAAAGCGCTCCACGGCCCGGTGATCGCCAGCGTTATGCCCGGCTGGTAGATGTTGACGAACACCACCCGGCCGTCCGGCGAGGCGCAGACGCCGGCCAGTTCGGCGTTGTCCGGGTGGACGTTGCGCCCGATGGTGTAGACGCGCCCCTCCGGCGTCAGGCCCTTCAGGTGGTTCTTCAGGGTGTCGGAATAGCGGTCCTCGCAGGCCAGGATGTGCCCCCAGGGGGCCACCGCCAGGTTGTCGGCATAGTCCATCACCCGCGCATCGGTCGGCTCGACGAAGAGCTGCAGGCGGCCCGGCCGGTCGGCTTCGCCCAGTTGGCCCTCCTTCGGACTCGGCACATAGCGCAGCACTTGGCCGTGCTTGGCGGGGCCGGAGGAAGTGGCGGTGAAGTAGACGCCGTCCTTGCCCCAGAACACCCCCTCGCCACGGCCGACGAAGGCCGCGCCGGCCTTCTGGCCGCGGAAGCGCAGGTCGTCGTGCGGGTTGTCGATGCCTTCGAGGTCGATCCACACGACCTCCTGCCAGTCGCCCGGCTTCCAGGTGATCTGGCCGTCGAAGTTGCGAACATCGCCGCCCTCAGGCGCGGCCTTCAGGCCGAGCGCCTGCAGCCTGCCGCCCTTGGCCGGTGCGGTCCGGTCATTGGGCAGGAAGCGGTAGAAGAGCCCCTTGTGATCGAAGGAGTCCTCTGTGAGGTAGATCACGCCGGTGCGCGGATCGACCGCCACCGCCTCATGCTGAAAGCGGCCCATGCCGGTCAGCGGCGTGGCCTGCACGAGGCCCTTGCCGAGGGCCGGAACCTCATAGACCCAGCCGTGGTCCTTGGCCCCCGCAGAGCCGGCCTTGGCGGTGTTTTCCTCACAGGAGAGCCAGGCGCCCCAGGGCGTGCCGCCGCCGGCGCAGTTCACCACCGTGCCGGTGAGCGCCAGGTGCTGGCTTTCCAGCACGCCGCGCCTGATGTCGTAGACCAGCCGCGTGCAGCCGCCGGGGAGGGGGTAGCCGTCGTCGTCGAGGTCGTAGGCGAGCGAGCGGTCGAGCCTGTCCAGCAGTTTGCGGCCGGGGCCCAGCGGCCCGCTGTCGGGGTTGCGCCAGCTGAGCTCGTGGTTGCGGACCAGCGTCACCCGGTCGGCGTCCAGGGCGAAACAGGCCATGCCGTCGGCCTTGTCCGGCACGATCAGGCCATCGTCCATCGTGTCGCCGAAGCGCGAGACGACGCGGTAGGAAAAGCCCTCCGGCAGGTCGAACAGGCCCTTCGGGTCGGGCTTCAGCGGGCCGTAACCGAACACCTCGTTGCGGTAGCTTTCTTCGACCGCCTGGCCCTGCGCCTTCAGCGCGAAGCCGCCAAAGGCGGTGGAGACAGCGGCGGCGCCGAGGAGGGCGCGGCGGGAAACGGCCATGATAAACCCCGAGGAAGAAATCGTGGTCTAGCGTCTAGAGCCGCTGTGTCGCAAACCCGTGACAACGGATTTCTATGGTATTATAATACCAAGATGCGAAATCCCTTGTGAAATAAGGCTTTGCGCGACATCTGCGCGCACCAAAGCGGTTGACAGGAGGCTTGCCCGCCCGTACATGCGCGCCTCCTTTGCGAAGGCCATCCGGGCCATCGCGCCAAGTTTCCGACGGATACGTCCCATGATGAAGACCACGGCTTCGCTGAAGCCCGCCGAGGTCGAGAAGAAGTGGATCGTGATCGACGCCGAGAACGCCGTGGTCGGCCGCCTCGCCTCGTTCATCGCGATGCGCCTTCGCGGCAAGCATCGGCCCGACTACACCCCGCACGTCGACTGCGGCGACCATGTCGTCGTGATCAACGCCGACAAGGTGAAGTTCACCGGCCGCAAGCTGGAGCAGAAGATCTACTACCGCCACACCGGCCACCCGGGCGGCATCAAGGAGATCAGCGCCGGCCGCCAGCTGTCCGGCCGCTTCCCCGAGCGCGTGCTCGAGAAGGCCGTCGAGCGCATGCTGCCGAAGGAAAGCCCGCTGGCCCGCGCCCAGATGACCCACCTGCGCATCTATAACGCCGGTGAGCATCCGCATGAGGCGCAAAGCCCCGAAACCATCGCGTTCGCCAGCCTGAACGCCAAGAACACCCGGACCCAGTGAGCATGTCGGACACTCAAGACACCGCCGCCGCTCCGGAAGCGCCCGCCGAAGCCGCCACCGGCTTCGACGCGCTGAAGGCGCTTTCGTCCAATCCGGAGTCCCAGATCGTCCGCGAGCCTGTCCGCGACGCCCAGGGCCGCAGCTACGCCACCGGCAAGCGCAAGAACGCGGTCGCCCGCGTCTGGATCAAGCCGGGCAAGGGCAAGATCACCATCAACGGCCGCGACCAGGAGGTCTACTTCGCTCGCCCGGTGCTGCGGATGATGATCGCCCAGCCGCTGGAAGTGACCGATCGCCTCGGCCAGTTCGACGTCGACGTGACCGTGACGGGCTCGGGCCTCTCCGGCCAGGCCGGCGCGGTGCGCCACGGCCTTTCTAAGGCCCTGACCTACTACGAGCCGGGCCTGCGCGCGGCGCTGAAGCCGCACGGCTTCCTGACCCGCGACAGCCGCGTCGTGGAGCGCAAGAAGTACGGCAAGGCCAAGGCCCGACGTTCCTTCCAGTTCTCGAAGCGCTAACCGCGCGCGAGCATTCGCGTTTGCAAAGGGGCGCTTCGGGAAACCGGGGCGCCCTTTTTCTTTGTCCGCTTGCGTAGGAGGTCCTTTGAGATGACCCCGAAAGTCTTCATCGACGGCGAGGCCGGCACCACGGGCCTGCAGATCCGCGAGCGCCTGGCGGGCCGCGAGGATCTGCAGGTCGTCTCCATCGACCCTGAGCGGCGCAAGGACCCGGCCGCGCGGGCCGAGCTTTTGAACGGCGCCGACGCTGTGATCCTCTGCCTGCCGGACGATGCGGCGCGCGAAGCGGTCGCCATGATCGAGAACCCCGAGGTGCGCGTGATCGACGCCTCGACGGCGCACCGCACGGCCGAGGGCTGGACCTACGGCTTTCCTGAGATGGACAAGGATCAGCGCGAGGCGATCCGCGCTTCCAAACGCATCACCAACCCGGGCTGCTATCCGACCGGCGCCATCGCCCTGATCCGCCCGCTGGTCAGCGCCGGGCTCCTGCCCAACGACTACCCGGTCTCGGTGAACGCCGTCTCGGGCTACTCCGGCGGCGGCAAGAGCATGATCGCCGAGTTCGAGGACGTCGCGAGCGAGGCCTACTCGCAGGTCCCGTACCGCATCTATGGCCTCGGCCTGGAGCACAAGCATGTGCCGGAGATGCAGACCTACGGCGGCCTGCTCACCCGGCCGATCTTCACGCCGGCGGTCGGCCGCTACGCCCAAGGCATGATCGTCGAGGTGCCGCTGCACCTGGAGCACCTGTCCGGCCTGAACGGGCTGGGGGATATCCAGAACCCCTACGAGACGGCCTACGCCGGCGAAGCCTTCGTGGAGGTGGTTCCACTCAGCGACGCCGCGGCCTTGAAGACCCTGGAGCCGGAAGCGCTGAACGGCACCAACCGCATGCGCCTCTACGTCTTCGGCAACGAGGCCGCCGATCAGGCGCGGCTGGTCGCCCAGCTCGACAACCTCGGCAAGGGCGCCTCGGGCGCGGCGGTGCAGAACCTCAACCTGGCGCTCGGCCTGCCGGAAGGCGCGGGGCTGTGACCCTGCGGCGCGCGCAGGCGATGGATGCCCCGGCGATCACCGAGCTCTACCTGCATACGCGCCGCACCTGTCTGCCCTACCTGCCGCCGATCACCGACGAGCCGGACGCGCATCGCTTCTTCGCTGGTGTGGTCAAGAGCGCCGAAGTCTGGGTAAGCGAAGGGGAGGGGCGGTTGGCGGCCTTCATCGCCTTCACGCCGGACTGGGTGGAGCACCTCTACGTGCATCCCGAGCACCACGGCCGGGGCCTCGGCGACGCTTTGCTGTCCAAGGCGAAGGCGGGGTCCGGCGATCTGCGGCTCTGGACCTTCCAGAAGAATGCTCAGGCGCGCCGCTTCTACGAAGCGCGCGGCTTCGTCGCCAAGCGCGAAACCGACGGGGCGGAGAACATGGAGCGCGAACCGGACGTGCTCTATCGCTGGCGGGGTTGACCTACCGGCCGGCAGGTTTCGTACCTAGCTGTATGGGCATGCAGCCGATTTCATTCGATCGCCGCCTTGTGTTGTTCGGCTCGGTCGCCCTGGCCGCTTGCGGCGGCCGCGCCGACGCCGCGCCGGACGCCTACGCCACCTCGCCCTTCCGCAAGATCAGCGACGCAGAGTGGAAAAAGCGCCTGCCGCCGCTGAGCTATGCCGTGCTGCGTCACGAGGGCACCGAGCGGGCCGGGACCAGCCCGCTGGACCATGAGAAGCGCGCCGGAACCTTCGTCTGCGCCGGCTGCGCCCTGCCGCTCTTCAAGTCGCAGTGGAAGTTCGATTCAGGCACCGGCTGGCCGAGTTTCTACACAGCCATCAAGGGCGCCCTCGGCAACAAGACCGACTTCAAGATCGGCGTGCCGCGCACCGAGTACCATTGCGCCCGCTGCCTGGGGCACCAGGGCCACGTCTTCAATGACGGCCCGCGCCCGACCGGCCTGCGCTACTGCAACAACGGCGCGGCGCTGCGGTTCGTGGCGGCTTAGGCTCCCTCTCCCAGTCGGGAGAGGGAAATCCGACGGCGCAGCCGGCGGGAGGGTGAGGGCCTCGGGCCTCTCCGGATAGGCCGCAAGCCCTCATCCTCGCCGCGCCTTACGGCGCGTCTTTCCTTCTCCCGACCGGGAGAAGGACGTCAGCTCTTCACTTTCACATAGCTGCCCGGCGCATCCTCGATCACGCCCAGCGGGCCCAACGCCGGATCACGCGCCGGGACCTTGTCGCCGGAGCGTGCTTTCAGCCATTCGGCCCAGTGCGGCCACCAGGAGCCGGGATGTTCCTCGGCCTTGGCCTGCCAGGCTTCGGCCGTGTCGGGCAGTTTGGCGTTGGTCCAGTACTGGTACTTCCTGGCGTCCGGGTGGTTGATCACGCCGGCGATGTGGCCCGAGCCCGCCATGATGAACTCCACCGGCCCGCCGAACAGCCTGGCCCCGCGATAGACCGAGCGGAACGGGGCGATGTGGTCTTCCTTGGAGGACTGCACGAAGACCGGCGTCTTGACCTTGGAAAGATCAAGCTTCTCGCCACCCAGCTCCAGCTTTCCCTCCGAGAGCGCGTTCTCGCCGTAGAACCGGCGCAGGTAGAACATGTGCAGCGCCTTGGGCATCCGCGTCTGGTCGGAGTTCCAGAAGAGCAGGTCGAACGGCCGCGGCTCCTTGCCCATCAGGTAGTTGTTCACGAAGAACGACCAGATCAGGTCGTTGGCCCGCAGCATGTTGAAGGTGTCGGCCATCGCCTGGCCGGAGAGCACCCCGCCGGCCTCGTCCATCTTCTTCTCGAGGTCGGCCAGCCACGCCTCGTCGGTGAAGAGGAGCAGGTCGCCGGCCTCGGCGAAGTCCTGCTGGGCGGCGAAAAAGGTGGCCGACTTGATGACGTCGACCTTCTTGGCCGCCATGTGCGCCAGGGTGGAGGAGAGCAGGGTGCCGCCGATGCAGTAGCCGACAGTGTTGACGTGCGGCACGTCACACTGGCGGATCACCTGTTCGACGGCCGTGTAGATACCGCCGTACATGTAGTCCTCGAAGGTCTTGCCAGCGAGTTCGGCGTCCGGGTTCACCCAGGAGGTGACGAAGACCGTGAAGCCCTGGTCGGTCAGCCAGCGGATCATCGAGTTCTCGGCTCTGAGGTCCAGGATGTAGAACTTGTTGATCCAGGGCGGGAAGATCAGCAGCGGGATCTCGTGGACCTTCTTGGTCGACGGCTCGAACTGCAAGAGCTGGATGATGTCGTTCTGGAAGACCACCTTGCCCGGCGCGGTGGCGACATTGCGGCCGATCTCGAACTGCTCGTAGTCGGTCTGGCTGATCGAGAGTTGCCCCCCGCCGCGCGCCAGGTCGGCCGCGAAGTTCTCCATCCCCTTGGCCAGGCTCTCGCCACCGCTTTCCTGCATCGCCTTCAACGCAGCGGGATTGGTCATCAGGAAGTTCGACGGAGAGAAGGCGTCCGTCAGCATCTTCATGAAGAACTCGACCCGACGCTTGTCCATCGGATCGACGCCCTCGACGTCGCTGACCAGGGCGTTCATCCAGTTGGAGCTCAAAAGGTAGCTCTGCTTGATCACGTCGAAGACCGGGTTGTCGGACCAGTCCGGGTCGGCGAAGCGCTTGTCGCCCTTGATCGGGGCGGCCACCGGATCGGGCGTCTCGCCGCCGGCGCGGCGGGCGGCGGCCTGCCAGAGGTCCATGTACTGGCTGAAGAGCTCGGCCTGGGCGCGCATCAGCCGGTCGGGCTGGGCGGAGAGCCGGCCCATCACCTCGGTCAGCGCCGGGGCGACATGGAACGGGTCGGGGCTGAGGGCGGCCGGCCGGTCGGCCTGGCGCAGGGCGGCCTCGGCGATGGCGCCCTGGGCGGTCAGCGCGGCGCGGGCGAGGTTCAGGGACATCTTCTCGAGCTGCTCGCGCTGCTCGGGCGTGAACTCGAACTGCAGGTGGTGCGCCGGGTCGCTGGCTGGCGGGGCAGGAGGGACGCCCGGATCTTTCGGCGCCTTCGGCGGGCCCTTGCTGTCATCGGCCATCGTTGATCCTCCCGTCATGACGCTTGAACGCCGCGCCTTCCGTTCGACTGCATCATCGCATAAGACCGGACGCAAGATGAACGTGTTCCGCCAAGTCGCGCCAATTGCGAGTCTTCTCGCCCTGGGCGCGTGCGCGAGCGTCACCGGCGGACCGGCGCCGATCGATCCGGGTTCGCCGGCCGCGCCGCAGATGCAGGCGCTGCTCGACAAGCCGGCGCAGATGCCGAGGTTCGTCGATATCCCGCCGCTGCCCACCGACGTGCGCGCGCCGGAAGCCTTCGTCGACGCCCGCTCAGCGCTCGAGCGCGAGGGCGCGCAGCTGGCCCTGGCTACCGCGCCGGGCACCTGGAGCCTGGAAGGCACCGAGCGCTTCGCCGCCAAGGCTCAGGCAGAATCCTCCGACGGCCCCGCCCCCGGCGAGCAGAACACCCGCGACACCGAAGCCTTCGCCCGCGAACTGCAACGGCGAGCTACCCCGCCTCCGCTGAAGCGCTAAGCGCGCCCGCGGAGGCCAAAAATCGCCCATCGCCCGCTTGGCGGACTCCGGCCCGGAGTCTATCCATGCGCCCCGTCGGCCCCAAAGCCGCGAATCCGCGCGGCATGAGCCCAAGATGACTCCTGAATTCCACCGCATCCGACGCCTCCCGCCCTACGTCTTCGAGGAGGTCAACCGCATCAAGGCCCGCCTGCGCGCGCAGGGGACCGACATCATCGACTTCGGCATGGGCAATCCCGACATGCCGACGCCCAAGCATATCGTCGACAAGCTGATCGAGACGGCCCGCGACCCGAAGTCGGGCCGCTATTCGGCCTCCAAGGGCATTCCCGGCCTGCGTAAGGCGATGGCCGGCTACTACGACAGGCGTTTCGGGGTGAAGCTGAACCCCGACACCGAGGTGATCGCCACCCTCGGATCGAAGGAAGGCTTCGCCAACCTCGCCCAGGCCCTGACCGCGCCGGGCGACGTGATCATCTGTCCGAACCCGGCCTATCCGATCCACGCCTACGGCTTCATCATGGCCGGCGGGGTGATCCGCCACGTGCCGGCGCTCTCGCCGGAGGAATATCTGGCCGGCATCGACCGGGCGGTGAAGCACTCCGCGCCGCCGCCGAGCGTGCTGATCCTCAGCTACCCCTCGAACCCCACCGCCCAGTGGGTCGATCTCGACTTCTACCGCGAGGCGGTGAAACTGGCCCGCAAGCACGAACTGCTCGTGCTCTCCGACATCGCCTATTCGGAGATCTATTTCGACGACAATCCGCCCCCCTCGATCCTGCAGGTCGAGGGCGCCAAGGACGTGGCGGTGGAGGTCAACTCCCTCTCCAAGACCTACGCCATGGCCGGCTGGCGTGTCGGCATGGTGGTCGGCAACGCGCGCATGTGTTCGGCGCTGGCGCGGGTGAAGTCCTACCTCGACTATGGGGCCTTCACCCCGGTGCAGGTGGCCGCCGCGGCGGCGCTGAACGGCCCGCAGGACTGCGTCGCCGAGATCCGCGGCATCTACAAGCGCCGCCGCGACGTGCTGGTGGATTCCATGAAGCGCGCCGGCTGGGACATTCCCGCCCCGCCGGCTTCGATGTTCGCCTGGGCGCCTCTGCCCGAGCAATACCGCGAGGCCGGTTCCATGCTGTTCTCCAAGCTGCTGATCGAGGAGGCCGGCGTCGCCGTCGCCCCCGGCGTCGGCTTCGGGGAGTATGGAGAGGGTTATGTGCGGATCGGCATCGTCGAGAACGAACACCGCATCCGCCAGGCCGCGCGCAATGTGAAGAAGTTCCTGGCCAACTCCGGTGAGATCCTGGGGCGGGCCCACAACGCGATGGCGGCGCAATGACCCAGAAGCAATGGCGCCTCGGAGTCGCCGGCCTCGGCACGGTGGGCGCGGGTCTGCTCAACTTCATTTCCGACCAGCCGGACTTCGCGCCGGCCGGCGGCAAGGCGGTGGTGGCCGGCGTCTCGGCCCGCTCGCGCTCGCGGCCCCGGCCGTTCGACATCGCCAACCTGCCCTGGTTCGACGATCCGGTGGCCCTGGCGATCTCGCCGGAGACGGACATCTTCGTCGAGCTGATCGGCGGCTCCGACGGGCCCGCCAAGGCGGCGGTGGAGGCGGCGCTTCGGGCCGGCAAGCCCGTAGTCACCGCCAACAAGGCGCTGATCGCCGAGCATGGCGCCGAACTGGCCGCCCTCGCCGAGGACAACGGCGCCCCGCTGCTCTTCGAGGCCGCCGTCATGGGCGGCACGCCGGCGGTGAAGATGCTGCGCGAGGCCCTGGTCGGCGACCAGGTGAAGAGCGTCTCCGGCATCCTCAACGGCACCTGCAACTACATCCTCACCGAGATGGAGCGCGGCGGGCGCGGGTTCGCCGACGTGCTGGCCGAGGCCCAGCGGCTGGGCTACGCCGAGGCCGACCCGACGATGGACGTCGGCGGTTTCGACGCCGCCCACAAGATCAGCATTCTGGCCGCGCTCGCCTTCGGCTGCGCCCCCACCTACGCCGCCGCCGAGATCGAGGGCATCGAGAGCGTCGAACTGCTCGACATCCGCCTGGCCCACGCGCTCGGCTATCGCATCAAGCTGGTTGCCT
>JADZBR010000141.1 GCA_020852035.1 Caulobacteraceae bacterium | reverse complement strand
GCCGGCGATCAGGGTGGCGAAATAGGCGTTGCTGTTGGCCCCGAAGGCGGCCGGCCAGGGATAGGCGATCGCACGGGCATTGATGGCCGCGCGTACGGCCTCGGCCCGGCGCAGGCAGGCGTCGATGGAAACGCCCGTTCCCGGCTCCAGTTCGGCTTGCGGAAAATGCGGCTCGTAGAAGCCGGTGGGGTGGTCGAAGGTCTCGCCCCAGATCACCTCGCGCCGGAACGGCAGGACGCCGCCGTAGATCTTGAGCGGCGCGCCGCCGGGGCCTCTGGCGATGCCGTGCAGTTCCAGCAGGACATGGCCGCGATCATCGATCACAGCCACGAAATTATGCGCGCCGAACCACAGGTCGGGCGTCTCGCCCCTGCGCCGCCATCTCAGCGCCGGGGTCTGGACCTTCAGGAGGCGACGGGCCGTCATCGTCAGGCGGCAGGTGTCCGTTCCAGTCGCGCGGCGAAGAAGCCGTCCAGGCCGCCCCGCTCGGGCCACTGGCCGGGCAGTAGCCGCAGCCAGCCGTCGCCCATCAAGGCATCGCGCGGGGCACCGACGGCCTCAGGCCGGGCCGGCGTCAGGCGGAAATCAGGGTGGCGACGCAGGAAGGCCAGAACTTGCGTCTCGCCCTCCTCGCGTTCCAGCGAACAGACGGAATAGACCAGTCGTCCGCCCGGTCTGACGCGCGCCGCGGCGGCATCAAGCAGGCGGTGCTGGACATCGGCCAGCTTGGCGATCTCGGCCGGGCCGAGCGCATAGAGGACCTCTGGATTACGGCGCAGGGTCCCGGTGGCGGTACAGGGTGCATCCAGGAGGACGGCGTCGAACTGGCGTTCGTCGGCCCAGGCCTCGGCATCGGCGACCACGACCTCGGCCGCCAGGCCGGTGCGCTCCAGATTAGCGCGCAGACGTCTGAGACGCGGTTCGGAACGGTCCAGCGCCGTGACGGTCGCACCCGTAGCCGCCAGTTGCAGGGTCTTGCCGCCGGGGGCTGCACACAGGTCCAGCACCGCCTCGCCGGGCTGCACATCCAGGAGGCGGGCGGGCACGGCGGCGGCCGCATCCTGGACCCACCAGCCGCCGGTCTCGAAGCCGGGCCAGGCCGCGACATCGCCGCCGCGCCGGGTTCGGAGCGAGCCACCGGGCAGGACCTCGCCCGGCAGGGTCTCGACCAGATCGGTGGCGTCCAAACCGGGCTTCAGGCTCAGATCGGTCGGCGGCTCGCTACGCGCATTCAGCGCGATGCCTTCGGCCTCGGCCTGACCGAACTGGGCCGCCCAGCGGGCGAACAGCCACGGCGGAATATCGGCCTCAGGCGACGGTTCGGGGGCCGGTTCGCGGGCCAGGCCGCGCAGCACGGCATTGATCAGGGCCTTGTAGGGCCGGGTGGCGTTATCGCGCTCAGCCAGCTTCACCGTCGTCGAGACCGCCGCGAAGTCCGGCGTATCCAGATACAGCATCTGGGCCAGGCCGATCCTGAGCAGCCGCCGCACCGGCTCGGGTGGCGGCCGTTGCAGCCGCGAATCCAGGGTCCGGTCGATCGACCCCAGCCGCCGCAACACGGCCATGGCCAGGGCGCGGGCAAAGCCGCGATCCTCGGGCGACAGGGCGCGCAGGGCCGGTTCGTTCAGGGCCGCGTCCAGGCCGCCCCGGCGCAGCGTGGCCGCCTCGATCAGCCGCATGGCCGCCTGGCGGGCGGGCAGGCCGGCGGTCGCGCTCACGCCCGCTCCAGACAGCGCAGGGCGACTTCCAGATTGGCCAGGCCGTCCTCGCCGGTGACCGGCGGCGGCGTGCCGTTCTTCACCGCGTCAAGGAAGGCGGTCAGCTCGACCTTCAGCGGTTCGTTCGGCCAGGTGTGCAGGGTCCGCGTCGAATAGGAGCCGTCCTTGTCATAGGCGAAGAACTCCTGGACCTGACGGGTGATCAGGTCGGCGACGACGAACTTCTGCTGGGTCGCGACCTGCAGCATCCGGGCCTTGTAGGGCGTGACCCAGTTGGTGTTGATCTGGGCGATCACCCCGGTGTCGGTCCTGAACTGGAGCAGGGCCGTATCTTCACGCTCGCCGCGCGTGCGCGCCAGCTGCGGCTGGACCTCGGTGATCTCCGATCCCGTCAGGTGGCGGATGATATCGATGTCATGGACGGCCAGGTCGATGACCACCCCGACCTCGCCCATGCGCGGCGGGAAGGGGCCGACGCGGGTGATCTGGATGGAGATGATGTCGTCGCCGGCGACGGCCTTCTTGACCGCCTCGACAGCCGGATTGAAGCGCTCGACATGGCCCACCATCAGCACGACGCCTGACGCCCTGGCCGCATCGATCATGCGCCGGGCCCCGGCCAGGTCCGCCGCGATCGGCTTTTCGACCAGCACCGGCACGCCCTTTTCCAGCAGGGCCACCGCCAGGTCGGCGTGATGGCGGTTCGGGGTGGCAACGACGGCGGCATCGAGATCGGCCTCAAGGAAGGCCTCCACCGTCGTGACCGGCGCGGCCCCATAGGCGCGGGCGGCCTCGGCGGTCGGCGGGTCGGGATCGAAGGCAGCGGTCAGGCGCACGCCGCGCATATCCGACAGCACCCGCGCGTGGTTGCGGCCCATGACGCCGAGGCCGGCGACCCCGACCTTCATCAAGGGACGTTCGGTCATGAGAAGCTCCTGACGGCGGCGATGATCTGGTCCTGGGTCGCCTCATCCAGGTCGGC
>JADZBR010000140.1 GCA_020852035.1 Caulobacteraceae bacterium | reverse complement strand
CAGGACATCACCGAACTGACCCGCGCCCACGAGGCTGCGGTGCAGGCCGAGCGGCAGATCCGAGACGTGGTGGAGAGCGCGCCGGTCGCCGTGGCCATGTTCGATCTCGAGCTTCGCTACGTGGTGGCCAGCGCCGCCTGGCGGGCGGCGTTCAGCCTGGAGGATCGAGCCTATCTGGGCCGCACCCTGCCCGAGGTGTTCCCGACCATTCCCGCCCGCCTGGTCCGCGCCCAGAAGCAGGCCCTGGCCGGCAAGGTGATGTCCAACCAGGAGGACCGGTTCACCGACAGCCAGGGCAACGCCCACTGGGTGCGCTGGGAGGCGCGGCCCTGGCGCGACGCCAGCGGCCAGGTCCGGGGCATGCTCGCCTATGTTGACGACATCTCAGCCGTGGCCCAGGCCAAGCGCGAGGCCCAGGCCAATGCGCGGCGCCTGAAGCTGGCCCTCGGGGCCGCCGACGCCGGGGTCTACGAGATCGACCACGTCAACAAGACCTTCTGGTCCTCGCCCGAGTTCAAGCGGCTGATCGGCTCGCCCAAGACCTATGAGGACGCCCGGTCCCTGCGCTTCCCGCACTTCCATCCCGAGGACGACCCCGGCGTTCGCCAGGCCTTCCGCGACCTGCGCACCGGCAAGCGCCAGCCCAGCGACGCCTTTGAGGCGCGGGTGCGCACGCCGGGCGGCGAGTTCCGCTGGGTGCGGGTGTTCCACCAACTCAAGGTCGACCGCAACGGCGGCTGGGTGAAGGGCGTCGGCCTGATCCAGGACATCGACGACCTGAAGCGCCAGGAGCTGGCCCTGATCGAGGCCGAGCTGGCCGCCCAGGCGGCCGCCGAGGCCAAGGCCGCCTTCCTGGCCAATATGAGCCACGAGATCCGCACGCCGATGAACGGCGTCATGGGCGTGCTGCACCTCCTGAAGTCCGAAGCCCTGACCGACCAGGGCCGGCGGATGCTGGAGGAGGCCCTTTCCTGCGGCCAGATGCTGGCCGAGCTGCTGAACGACGTCATCGACTTCTCGAAGATCGAGGCCGGCCGGCTGGAGCTGGCGCCGGAGGCCATCGCCCCGGCTGATCTGGCCCAGGGCGTGGTCGAACTGTTGCGGCCCCAGGCCGAGGCCAAGGGGCTGGACCTGCGGCTCGAGGGCTTCGAGGGCGTGGGCTATGTCACCGCCGATCCGGTGCGCCTGCGCCAGGCCCTGTTCAACCTGGTCGGCAACGCCGTGAAGTTCACCCCCACCGGCCATGTGCTGGTGCGGGCCCTGCCGGGCGAGGATCGCCTGCGCATCGAGGTCGAGGACACCGGGGTCGGCATCCCGGCCGACGCCCAGGACCGCATCTTCCAGCGCTTCGACCAGGGCGACGCCTCCACCACCCGCCGCTTCGGGGGCTCGGGCCTGGGTCTGGCCATCACCCGCCGGCTGGCCGAGATGATGGGCGGCGAGGTGGGCCTGTCCAGCCGCGAGGGCGAAGGTTCGCTGTTCTGGTTCGAGATCCCGGCGCCGGCCGCGGCGGCGCCGACGCTGGCCGAGGCGCACGAGGCGCTGTGGCTGGAAGGTCTGCGCGTGCTGGTCGTGGAGGACAATCCCACCAACCGGATGATCGCCACCAAGCTGCTGGAGGGGCTGGGCGCCACGGTGGAGACCGCCGACGACGGCGCCCAGGGCGTCGAGGCCGCTCGCCGCAGCCTCTTCGACCTGATCTGCATGGACATCCAGATGCCCGTGATGGACGGCGTCACGGCGGCCAAGGCCATCCGCGCCCTGCCGGGCCGGGCGGGCCGGACGCCGATCCTGGCCACCACCGCCAATGTGCTCGCCCATCAGGTGGAGGGTTATCGCGCCGCCGGCATGAACGGGACGGTGGCCAAGCCGCTGTCGCCGGCCGCCCTGCTCAGCGAGATCGCCCGGGTGGCCAACTCCAACGCCGCCGAGGATGATGACCAGGCGCTGAGCGCCTGACGTGGGTTAGCGCCGCGCGTCCTTGGTCACCGCCTGGCCCACCCAGCTGATCAGGCCGGTGACGATGGCGGCGAGCACGCCCGACCAGAGCCCGTCGATCGAGAACCCGGGCAGCAGCCAGGCCACCAGTCCCAGCATGGCGGCGTTCACCACCAGCAGGAACAGCCCCAGCGTGATCAGGGTGATCGGCAGGGTGAGGATGGTGATGATCGGCCGGATGATGGCGTTCACCACGCCCAGCAGCAGGGCCGCCAGCGCCAGGGTCACGAGGTCGTCCACTCGCACGCCCGCGATCAGCAGGTCCGCCACCCACAGCCCGAGCGCGGCGACCACCGCGCGGATCAGGAATGCTCGCATAGGCCGCTTCTCCCAGAGCTTGGCCGTGAAGATGAGCACGGGAGGGGCTCCACGCAATGGCGTCGGCCGGCCGAGGCTTCGCATCCAGTGCGCCGGCGTTCCCAGCCCGACCGTGCCGCCCAGCGGCGCCGTCGGCCGACTTCCACCGGCGCGCCGAGGGGTCTAGACGGGGCCATGACCGCCAAAGTCCTCGCCGTCGCCCGCAGCCCGCGGCACGGCTTTTCAAAGACGTCCGCCCTGGCGATCCGCCTGGTCGCGGGTCTCGGCGTCGAGGGGGACGCACACGCCGGCGAAACCGTGAAGCATCGCTCGCGTGTGGCCCGCGATCCGAGCCAGCCGAACCTGCGCCAGGTCCATCTGATCCACGCCGAGCTGTTCGAGGAACTGGCGGCGCTAGGCTTT
>JADZBR010000139.1 GCA_020852035.1 Caulobacteraceae bacterium | reverse complement strand
CGGGGGAAGTGGCCCGAAGGCGCAGCCGAGGGTCGATGGGGGAGGTTCGAGGGTTGCAGATCACTTCCCCCATCGACCTTCGACCCTTCGGGCCTCAGGCCACTTCCCCCGTATCGGGGGAAGGTTTTGCCTTGACCGCCCTAGGGACGCATCCTGATAACCGGCGATATTCTTACGGGTAATGTCCGTATTGCGGGCGCAAGGTGAGCGAGGCCATGAGCGAAGACGTCGAACGCGAAGCTATGGAGTACGACGTCGTCATCGTCGGCGGCGGGCCGGCGGGGCTTTCGGCGGCGATCCGGCTGAAGCAGCTGGAGGCCGAGCAGGGCCGCGAGATCACCGTCGCCCTGCTGGAGAAGGGCTCCGAGGTCGGCGCCCACATCCTCTCCGGCGCGGTGATCGATCCGATCGCGCTCAACGAACTGATCCCGGACTGGAAGGAAAAGGGCGCGCCGCTCGAAACGCCGGTCAAGGAAGACCGTTTCGTGGTGCTGGGTCCCGAAGGGGATATCGGCCTGCCGATGTTCGCCATGCCGGGCTTCATGCACAACCACGGCAACTACATCGCCTCGCTGGGCAACGTCTGCCGCTGGCTGGCGACGGAGGCCGAGGGGTTGGGCGTCGAGATCTATCCCGGCATGGCCGCCTCGGAGCTCGTCTTCAACGAGGACGGCTCGGTGAAGGGCGTCGTCGCCGGCGTCTTCGGCATCGGCAAGGACGGCGAGAAGAAGCCGGATTACCAGCCGGGCATCGAGCTGCACGGCAAGTATGTGTTCATCGCCGAGGGCGTGCGCGGCTCGCTGGCCAAGCAGCTGCAGGCGAAGTTCAACCTGACCGACGGCAAGGAGCCGCAGAAGCACGGCATCGGCATCAAGGAACTGTGGCAGGTGCCGGACGAGAACTTCCGGCCGGGCCTGGCGCAACACACCGTCGGCTGGCCGCTGGACGACAAGACCGGCGGCGGCACCTTCATGTACCACTTCGGCGACAACTACGTGGCCGTCGGCATGGTGGTGCACCTGAACTACAAGAACCCCTGGATCTCGCCGTTCGACGAATTCCAGCGGGTCAAGCAGCACTACGCCATCCGCCGCTATCTCGAGGGCGGCAAGCGCATCGCCTACGGCGCCCGCGCGATCACCGAGGGCGGCCTGCAGTCGGTGCCGAAGCTGACCTTCCCGGGCGGGGCGCTGATCGGCTGTTCGGCCGGCTTCGTGAACGTGCCGCGCATCAAGGGCAGCCACAACGCCATGAAGAGCGGCATGATGGCCGCCGAGGCCGCCTACGCCGCCATCGGCGAGCAGCGCTCGGGCGATGAGCTGGTCGCCTATACCGACGCCTACGACGCCTCCTGGGTGAAGAAGGAGCTGAATGTCGTCCGCAACGCCAAGCCGATCCTCTCGAAGTTCGGCACCATGCTGGGCGGCGCCATCGGCATGTTCGACATGTGGACCACCAGCCTGCTGGGCGGCTTCTCGTTCTTCGGCACCCTGAAGCATGGCAAGAGCGACGCCGACAGCACCGGCCTGGCCAAGGACTACGAGCCGATCGTCTATCCCAAGCCGGACAACGTGATCAGCTTCGACAAGCTCTCATCCGTCTTCCTGGCCTCGACCAACCACGACGAGGACCAGCCGGCGCACCTGAAGCTGAAGGACCCCAGCGTCCCGATCAATGTGAACCTGCCCCGCTATGGCGAGCCGGCGCGGCTCTACTGCCCGGCGGGAGTCTATGAGGTGCTCTACGACGAGCAGGGGCAGAACCCGCGGTTCCAGATCAACTTCCAGAACTGCGTCCACTGCAAGACCTGCGACATCAAGGACCCGTCGCAGAACATCGTCTGGACCACCCCCGAAGGCGGCGGCGGGCCGAACTATCCGAACATGTGACGACGGGGTAACTTGCGGCGGGCTCGTCGAAAGGCGAAGTAGCGGCCAATGCGTATCCTGATCCTGGCGCTCGCCGCGCCCGCCGTGCTGCTGTCGGCCTGCGCCGGCGGCGCGGGCCTGCGTCCCCGTCTCGACATCGGCCCCACCGCCGAGAGCGGTTCGTCCTACGGCCTCTTCCTCTCGGCCCAGAAGGCGCTGAACGAGGGCGACGGGGCCGAGGCCGCCGACCTCTACCGCCGCGCCCAGGCCCAGGGCCTTTCGCCCGAATTCGCCCAGGAGCGCGAGTTCACCGCCGCCCTGCTCGGCGGAGACATTCCGCGCGCCGCCAGGCTCGCCCCCTCGGGCGAGACCGCCACCCCGGCGATGGAACGCATGGGCCTGCTCACCCGGGCGGTCGAGGACATGGCGAGCGGCAAGGGCAAGAGCGCCTACGCCATCCTCTCCGGCCCCGGCGTCGGCTTCCCGCACGGGGCGGCGCGCAGCCTGCTGTTGCCCTGGGCGGCCGCCCAGGCGGGTCAGACCGAGGCGTCGCTCACCCGCCCGCAGGCCGAGAACGACAAGCTGGTCGAAGCCTTCGGCCTGCTCGCCCAGGCCCACCTCTTCGAGCGCGCGCGCCGCTACGACGAGGCCGAGACCGATTTCAAGACCCTGCCGAAGGGCGAGGGCCTCACCTCCTTCCAACTGGCCTACGGCGAGTTCCTGGAGCGCCGCGGCCGGCGCGATGAGGCCGTCGCCGTCTATGACGCCGCGCTCGCCGCCACGCCGGGTTATCCGGAGCTGACCGCCGCCCGCGAGCGCGCCGCCGCCGGCAAGGCCGCCCCCGCCGCGCCCAGCCTGCGCGAGGGCGCGGGCCAGGGCCTGCTGGCCGCCTCGGCCGCCATGATGCAGGCCCGCCAGCCGCAACTCGCCCAAGCCTATCTGAACCTGGTGCTGCGCCTCGAGCCGAACCGCGACGAAGCCTGGCTGATGCTCGGCGAGGTGATCGCCCAGAACGGCCAGCAGGAGGAGGCCCGCGCCGCCTACGCGCGGCTGAAGCCGAGCGACCCGGACTACATCTCCGCCCGCTCCAAGCTCGCCTGGAGCTATCAGCAGGCCGGCGACAAGACCCGCGCCCTGGCCATCGCCCGCGAGGCCCATCAGCTGGCGCCGTCCCGCGGCGGCGGCATGGTGCTGGCCGAACTGCTGCGCGCCGACGGCCAGCTGGACGAGGCCCTGGCGCTGATGACCGCGGCCCTCGAGCGCCAGCCGCAGAGCTGGCGCATCCGCTTCGCCCGCGCCACGGTGCTGGAGCAGATGGGCCGCTGGCCGGAGGCCGAGGGCGACCTGAAGGCCGCGCTGCTCAAGGCCCCGGACGAGCCGGAGCTGCTCAACTACCTCGGCTATTCCTGGATCGACCGCGGCGTCCATCTCGACGAGGCCATCGGCATGGTCGAGCGCGCCGTGGCGGCCGAACCGGACTCGGCGGCGATGATCGATTCCGTCGGCTGGGGCTACTATCGCAAGGGCGATCTCAAAAAGGCGCAGGCCAACCTGGAGAAGGCCGTCGAGATGATGCCCGGCAATCCGGAGATCAACGACCACCTGGGCGATCTCTACTGGCGCATGGGCCGGCGGCTGGAGGCCGAGTTCCAGTGGAACCGCGTCCTGACCCTGGAGCCGGACGACAAGATCAAGGCCCGCGCCGAACTGAAGCTCAAGAACGGCCTCGGCAAGGACGGCCAGCCCGGCCAGGCCCCGCTGCTGGCCGAACAGTGAGCCGCGCGGCCGAGGATCCCGGCTTCGCGCCGGCCAAGGTCAACCTCTTCCTGCACGTGGGGCCGCTGGGCGCCGACGGCTACCACCCGGTCTCCACCCTGATGGCCTTCGCCGACATCGGCGACCGGCTCTCGGCCGGCGCCCACGAGGGCGGGCTCAAGCTTTCGGTGATCGGCCCCTTCGCCCACGACCTGACGCAGGGCGACAACCTCGTCCTGCGGGCGGCGCGCCTGCTCGACGAACGCGGCTCGGCGGCCCTGATGCTCGACAAGCAGCTCCCCGGCGCCGCCGGCCTCGGCGGTGGCTCCAGCGACGCGGCGGCGGCCCTGCGGCTGCTCAACGCCGGCTGGGGCCTGGACTTCAATCCCGGCGTGCTGGAGACCCTGGCCGCCCAGCTCGGGGCCGACGTGCCGGCCTGCCTCGTCGCCCGGGCGCTGATCGGCGAGGGCAGGGGAGAGCGGCTGCGCCCCGCGCCGGCCCTGCCGGAGCTCAACGCCGTGCTGGTGAACCCGCTCGTCCCGGTCTCCACCGCCGAGGTGTTCGCCGCCTACGACCGCGCCTCGCCGCCGGACGCCGACGCCGAGCCGCCCTACCTGCCGGACCTCTTCGAGAGCGTGGAGGAAGCCGCCGCCGTCCTCGCCTACTGCCGCAACGATCTGGAGGCCCCGGCGATCGCGGTGCAGCCGGCGATCGGCGACCTCTTGGCCGACCTGCGCGCCGAGCCGGAGACGCTGCTGGCCCGCATGAGCGGCTCGGGCGCCACCTGCTACGCCCTCTGCGCCGACGACATCGCCGCCGAGACTCTGGCCGAGCGGCTGGAGGCCCTGCGGCCGGACTGGTGGGTCCGGCGGACCACCCTTTCCTGAAACGAAAACGGGGGCCGCGAAGGCCCCCGTTCCCGTCCGGTCGAATCGACCTGCTACTCGTGCAGGGCCTCGCCGTGGAGGGCCATGTCCAGGCCCTCCGTCTCGGCTTCCTCGGAGACCCGCAGCCCCACGGTGAACTTGCAGAGCATCAGGATCAGGAAGCTGGCCACGGCGCTCCAGACGATGGTGCCGAGGATCCCGAAGAACTGGGCGCCGATGTTGCCGCCTTCGCCCGCCGCGTTGATCGCCGCATCGGCGAAGACGCCGGTGAGCAGGGCGCCGATGATGCCGGCGATGCCGTGCACCCCGAAGACGTCCAGGCTGTCGTCGTACTTCAGCGCCTTCTTCAGCCACACCGCGCCGGCGTAGGCGCCCGCGCCGCCCAGCAGGCCGATGATCAGCGCGCCGGTCGGGTTCACGAAGCCGGCGGCCGGGGTGATGGCCACCAGGCCCGCGACGGCCCCGGAGGCCAGGCCCAGCATGCCGGGCTTCTTGCGCTCGATCCACTCGATGGCCATCCAGGCCACCGCGGCGGCGGCGGTCGCCACCTGGGTGTTCAGCATGGCCACGCTGGCCAGGCCGTCGGCGGCCACCGCCGAGCCGGCGTTGAAGCCGAACCAGCCGACCCACAGCAGGCTGGCGCCGATCATGGTCAGCACCAGGTTGTGCGGAGCCATGTTGACCTCGCCGTAGCCCTTGCGGCGGCCGAGCACGATGGCGCAGACCAGGCCCGCGATACCGGCGTTGATGTGGACCACCGTGCCGCCCGCGAAGTCGAGCACGCCCGCCGCCGACATGAAGCCGCCGCCCCACACCCAGTGGCAGACCGGCGCGTAGACGATCAGCGACCACAGGACCATGAAGATCAGCATGGCCGAGAACTTCATCCTCTCGGCGAAGGCGCCGGTGATCAGCGCCGGGGTGATGACCGCGAAGGTCATCTGGAAGACCACGAAGAGGAATTCCGGGATCGAGCCGCTGAGCGAATCGATGCCGATCCCCCTCAGCATCACCTTGTCGAACCCACCGATGAAGCCGTTGAGGCCCGCGCTGGGGTTGGCGGTGAAGGCGAAGGAGTAGCCCACGACCATCCAGACCACGCTGATCACCGCGGTGATCGCGAAACTCTGGGCCACCGAGGCGATGACGTTCTTGCGCCGCACCATGCCGCCGTAGAACAGCGCCAGGCCCGGAATGGTCATCATCAGCACCAGGGCGGTGGAGGTGAGCAGCCAGGCGGTGTTGCCGCTGTCGAGGGTGGGCTTCTCTTCCGCCGGCGCCGCTTCCGGCGCTGGCGTTTCGGCCGGGGCGGCGGCGGTGGGGGCCGCGGCCTCCGTGGCGGGCGCCTCGGCGGTGGTGGGCGCGGCGTTCGCGTCCTGTGCGAGGGCGATCGCGGGCGCCGCCAGCGGCCCCCCGATCAGGGCGGCGGCGAGGGCCAGGCCCGTCAGCCGTTTCCAGGCGAAAGTCATGTCAGGATATCCCCTTGTTCTCGTTGTCGCTCAGAGCGCCGCGACGCCGGTTTCGCCGGTGCGGATGCGCACCGCGTCGGACACGTCGACCACGAAGATCTTGCCGTCGCCGATCTTGCCGGAGCCGGCCGCGCCCTTGATCGCCTCGATCGCGCCGGGCACGGCCGCGTCGTCGACCACCGCCTCCAGCTTCACCTTCGGCACGAAGTGCACCTGGTACTCGGCGCCCCGGTAGATTTCGGTCTGGCCCTTCTGCCGGCCGTAACCCTTGACCTCCGAGACCGTCAGGCCCTCGACGCCCGCGGCGACCAGCGCCTCGCGCACGTCGTCGAGCTTGAACGGCCGGACGATCGCCATGATCAGTTTCATCCGCCTCATTTCGCGAAGCCCTGGCGGACCCCGCGCCCCTCGTTGCTGTTCTGGGCCGCAAGGCAGGCCCCCACGGCGAAGGCGACGCTAGGGGTGCGAAGGCCCGGCGCGAGCCGCGGGCGGTCCAGGCTTGTCGAGAAATGGGCCGGGCGCCCGTTTTGGCGGCGCCGCGCCCGGCCTTCGCCCAAGAATGAGGCACGGGTTTACGGCGGCGCTTAACCACGGCATGGATAGGGCGCGGCGTAATGTGATCACGAAACCGTGAGCGTCGGAAACCCGCCCACATTCCGAGCGTAGATCGCTCGACTGGGGCTAGAATCCAACGGCTCCGATGGGAGCAAACCCGAGGAAGAATATGAAATTCAAGAGTTTTCTGGCCGTGAGCGCCGCCTTCGCCATCGCCACGCCGGTGCTGGCCCAGACGCCGGCCGAGCCGGCCGCCCCGACCGCGCCCCCCGCCGCGGCGCCCGCGCCGGCGCCGGCCACCGGCGATGTCTTCGAGACCGCCAAGAAGGCCGGCCAGTTCAACACCTTCATCAAGGCCATCGAGGCCACCAACCTGACCGACGTCCTGAAGAAGCAGCCGGCGCTGACCGTGTTCGCCCCGACCGACGCGGCCTTCCAGGCCCTGCCGCCTGGCGAGCTGGACAAGCTGATGCTGCCGGAGAACCGCGAGAAGCTGCAGAAGCTGCTCACCTATCACATCGTCAATGCGCGCGTTGACACCAGCAAGATCCGCGGCGCCCGCGGCCCGGTGCCGACCGTGGCCGGCAACGCGGTGCAGGTCGACGGTTCCAGCGAACCGCTGAAGGTCAACGACGCCACCATCACCCGGCCGGACCTGCTGGCCACCAACGGGGTGATCCACGTCGTCGACAAGGTGCTCTCGCCCTATGGGGCGGCCGCGCCGACGCCGATGGCCGCGACGCCGGCCCCCGCCGCCGAGAGCGAATCGGCGCCGGCCTCGACCACCGCGCCGGCGACGCCCGAGCCGAAGGTCGGGAACTGATCGGGTCGGGGGAACTAGCGGCGCCGTCCGGCCGTTCTGACGGCCGGACACCTCGCAAACCGCAAGTGGAACCCCCGACCATGAAGATCACCCACCTCATGACCGCCACCGCCGCGCTCGCCCTGATGGGCGGCGCCGCCCTGGCCCAGACCGCCGAGCCGGCCACCGAGCCCGCCACCGAAGCTCCGGCGACCGAAGCCATGCCCTCGCCCGAGGCGGCCACGCCGTCGCCGATGGAGTCCACCACGCCGTCGCCGGACTCCACCGGCCCCACGGTGGGCGTGCCGGCGGCGACCTCCAGCGCGATGGACGCGGCCGCCTCGACCCCCGCCACCACGCCCTCGGGCGCGCCGTTGACGGTGAACATGGTGACCAACGGCCCGGTGCCGGACACGCCGGAGAACCGCGCCATGTACGCGCCGCTGTCGCGGGCCGGTAAGGCGACCAAGGCGGCCGGCAACTAAGCCGAACGCCCCAGCTTCGCTTGAAGCGCCAGTCGGCGGGCCCTATAGGTCCGCCGACTTTTTTGTGCGCCGCGAAAGCGTCATCCGATGGCCGACAAGCCCCTGTCCTTCCAGGGCCTGATCCTGAAGCTCCATGACTACTGGAGCCGGCAGGGTTGCGTGATCCTGCAGCCCTACGACGTCGAGGTGGGGGCCGGGACCCTGCACCCGGCCACGGTGCTGCGCGCGCTGGGCCCCAAGCCCTGGCGGGCGGCCTATGTGCAGCCCTCGCGCCGGCCGGCCGACGGACGCTATGGCGAGAACCCCAACCGGCTGCAGCACTACTACCAGTACCAGGTGATCCTCAAACCCAACCCGGACGACCTCCAGGATCTCTATCTGGGCTCGCCGGAAGCCATCGGCATCGACACCAGGCTGCACGACATCCGCTTCGTCGAGGACGACTGGGAGAACCCCACGGTCGGCGCCTGGGGCCTTGGCTTGGAGGTCTGGTGCGACGGGATGGAGGTGACGCAGTACACCTACTTCCAGCAGGTGGGCGGGCTCGACGTGAACCCGGTGGCCGGCGAGCTGACCTACGGGCTGGAGCGCCTGGCGATGTACGTGCAGGGCGTCGAGAACGTCTACGACCTGGCGTTCAACGACCCGCAGAGCCCGGATTTCAAGACCTACGGCGAGGTGTTCCTGGAAAGCGAACGCCAGTTCTCGGCCTTCAACTTCGAGGTCGCCGACGTCGAGACCCTAAAACGCCAGTTCGAGGACATGGAGCGCCAGGTCACCCGCATCCTGGCCGCCAAGGGACCGCAAGGCCAGACGCTCGCCCTGCCGGCCTACGACAACGTGCTGAAGGCCAGCCACCTCTTCAACCTGATGGACGCCAGAGGCGCCATCGCCGTGGCCGAACGTCAGAGCTACATCGGCCGCATCCGCGACCTCTGCAAAGCCTGCGCGCTGGCGTGGGTCGAATCGCAAGAGGTGGCGGCGTGAGCGGGGTGGCGCGCTTGAACCTTCCCCCGGTACGGGGGAAGTGGCCTGAGATCGCGAAGCGAGCGAAGGTCGATGGGGGAAGTGATGTGCAACCCCCAAACCTCCCCCATCGACCCTCGGCTTCGCCATCGGGCCACTTCCCCCGTACCGGGGGAAGGATTTAGCCAATGCCCCAGCTTCTGCTCGAACTCTTCTCCGAGGAAATCCCCGCGCGCATGCAGGCGCAGGCGGCGCGTGATCTTGAGCGCATGGCGCGCGAGCGGCTGGCCGCTCAGGGCCTGCTGCCCGGCGCGCTGAAGACCTTCGCCGGCCCGCGTCGGCTGACGCTCGTGG